>NZ_JBSGZO010000227.1:0-13707 GCF_053611045.1 Streptomyces sp. NPDC054841
AGGGGACGCATCGCAAGGCGGAGGATCGCCGTCGTACTGGGCGTACTTGGGCGACTCCGACAACGCAGCGAGGTGCCGTAGCTGTCGTCGCGGGCGACAAGATCGCCCGGACAGGGCCTAGGCGCGTCAGACCCCCGCCGTACCGTCGATCCGCTCCCGGAGCAGATCGGCGTGCCCGTTGTGACGGGCGTACTCCTCGATCATATGGACATAGATCCAGCGCAGATTGAACGTCAGTCCGCCGTGGTGCGTGCCGGTCGCGAGGTCGTCCAGGGAATGTGCGGCGGCCAGCTCCCGGGCGTGCGCGATCTCCTCGCTCCAGGCCGTGTGTGCGGCCTCCCAGGTGTCCCCGTCGGTCGGATGGAACTCACCGTCCGGGTCCTCCTCGCTGTAATACAGCGGTGGTGCGTCCTCCGCGGCCAGGATGCGGCGGAACCAGTACCGTTCGACGTCCGCCATGTGCCGTACGAGGCCGAGCAGGGACAGCTGCGAGGGCGGCACGCTCGTTTCGCGGAGCTGCTTGTCGTCGAGCCCCGCGCACTTCAGCGCCAGCGTCTCGCGATGGAAGTCCAGCCAGCCTTCCAGCATGCCGCGCTCGCCGGCGGTCGTTGGTGCTGTGGTCCGCTCAGATGTGGTCATGGTGTGCATCCTCGACGACGCACATCCATCCCCGCCAGGGAATTCAGCGCCCGAGCATCCCGTGCAGCAGCTCGCCGAACCCCTTGCGCAGCTCTGCCCTGCTGGGTACCTGCGCGTGGTACGACCCGGCGGCGCAGGAGAACATGAGTCCCTCGCACCACGCCACCGAGCCCGACGCGGTACTGCGACACGACGTGCACCACATGGCCGTGCCGCTGCCCGCCTACCACCACGGCCGGGTCGCTCTCCTCGGCGACGCCGCGCACGCCATGCAGCCCACCCTCGGCCAGGGCGGCAACCAGGCCATCGAGGACGCGATCGTGCTCGCCCACCACGCCGGCCGGGGACCGGACGTCGGCCGGCGCCTCGCCTCGTACACCCGCGAACGGCTGCCCCGGACCATGGGGATCGTGCGGCAGGCCACGAGGACCGGCCGGCTGGCCATGCAGAGCGGCGCACCGGCCGTCGCCGTGCGCGACGCACTCATCGCCGCCGTCTCCCGCTTCGGACCCGGCCTCGTCCTGCGCGGCTTCGACGGCATCGCCAGCCGCCCCAGCACACGTATGCTGCCGGAACAGCGAAGGCACAGAGGACGACGCGATAGGGAGGCCCTCGTGAAGGTCGGCTGCATCGGGCTCGGGGACATCGCGCAGAAGGCCTATCTGCCGGTGCTCAGCACTCGTCCGGGCGTCGAACTGCATCTGCACACGCGCACGGCGGCCACCCTGGACCGGGTCGCCGCAGCCCACCACATCCCCGGGGAGCGCTGCCACACCGCCCTGGACTCCCTCCTCGCCCAGGGCCTCGACGCCGCCTTCGTCCACGCCCCGACCACCGTGCACCCCGAGATCGTCTCCCGGCTGCTGGAGGCCGGTGTGGCGACGTACGTCGACAAGCCGCTCGCCTATGAACTCACCGAGTCCGAGCGCCTGGTGGAGCTGTCCGAGCGGACCGGGACCAGCCTCGCCGTCGGCTTCAACCGCCGCTTCGCCCCCGGCTACGCCCAGTGCCTGGAGCACCCGCGCGAGCTGATCCTCATGCGGAAGAACCGGGTCGGCCTCCCCGAGGACCCCCGCACCCTCGTCCTCGACGACTTCATCCATGTCGTCGACACCCTCCGCTTCCTGCTCCCCGGGCCGGTCGAGCACACCGACGTACGCGCCAGGATCCGCGACGGGCTCATGCACCACGTGGTGCTCCAGCTCTCCGGCGACGGATTCACCGCGATCGGAATGATGAACCGGCTGAACGGCTCCACCGAGGAGATCCTCGAAGTGGCCGGGCAGGACACCAAGCGCGAGGTGGTCAACCTCGCGGAGATCATCGACCACAAGGGCCAGCCGACCCTGCGGCGGCGAGGCGACTGGGTGCCGGTGGCGCGGCAGCGTGGCATCGAACAGGCCGTCATGGCCTTCCTCGACGCCGTCCGCGCCGACAAGTTCCTCAGCGCCCAGGACGCACTGCTGACCCATCAACTGTGCGAGCGGGTGGTGCGGGAGGCGCTGGAGCAGGCCTCCTGAGGGCCCGCAGGCCCTCCGCCGCGCACAGCGCCGCGAGCACCGCCAGCGCGCCGTACACGGCCCAGTCGCCGAGCCGGACGTACGGCGTCGTACCCCGGGCGAGCGGGATCTCGTACACGGCGGTGGTGCTCGCGTCCGTACCGAGTCTGGCGCCCACCTGTTCACCCTCGGGACCGTGGACCGCGCTCACGCCCGTGAGCGTGGCGTGCACCATCGGCCGGCCCGTCTCGGCGGCCCGCAGTGCCGCCAGCGAGGCATGCTGCCCGGGCGCCCAACTGCCCTGGAACGTCGAGGTCGCGGACTGGGCGATCAGCAGCTGGGCGCCGCTGCGGACCAGCCGCCTGCTCATGTCGGGGAACGCCGACTCGAAGCAGACCAGCGGCCCCACCCGCAGCCCACCGTCCGCCCCGTCGCCGGGCAGCGTCATCACGACCTGGCGGCTGCCGCGCATCCGGTCCTCACCCGCCGCCTCGCCCACGGATGTCGCCCAGCCGAGCAGCGCACGCGCAGGTACGTACTCACCGAAGGGGACCAGCCGCATCTTGTCGTAGCGGTCCCCGGTCGGACCCTCCGGGCCGACCAGCACACTGCTCTTGAATATCCCCGGGCGGTCCGAGCGCCGGGCGTCCACATTGACCAGCACGGGGGCACCCACCGTCCGCGACAGCGCGGCGATCCGCGCCGCGAGATCGCGCCGTGCCGCCAGGTCCGCGCCGACGCTGCTCTCGCCCCACACCACGAGATCCAGCCGTTGCCCCGCCAGCTCCCCGGTCAGCTGCTCGCCGCGCGCGAAGCGCCGCTCCGCCCCGCCGACCCCGTTGATGACGCCCGGCTGGACGACGGCGACCCGTACCACCTGGCCCGGCCGTTCGGGGCGCGGCGACCACACCCACACCGCCCCGGCGGCCACGGCGCACGCGCAGACTCCCGCGACCGCGGGGACGCGTGCGGTGGGGAGCGCCAGCAGCACGGTCACGGCCGTGTTCACGGTGACCACCAGCAGGCTCACCAGCCAGACCCCGCCCACCGAGGCGAGCCGCAGCGCGGGCGGGACCTGCCACTGGCTCGCCCCGAGCAGTCCCCACGGGCCGCCCAACCCCTCCCAGGATCTGACGAGTTCCACCATCAGCCAGCCGGACGGCACGACGACCAGCGCCGCGGCCGCCCGCGCCGCCGACGGTGAGCGGCCCAGCATCGAGCGGACCAGCCACCCCCACGGCGCCCAGAGCAGCCCGAGCAGGGCCGCCAGCACAACGAGGAACACGTGCAGATTCGGCACCAGCCAGTGGTGCACGGCGAGCATGAAACCGATACCGCCGAGCCAGCCGTCGAGAGCGGCGCGACGGCCCGTCGGCGCGGTCCGGATCAGCAGCAGCCACGGTACGAGCGCGCCATACGCGAACCACCACAGCGCGGGTGCCGGGAACGCGAGCGCGGGCAGCGCGCCCGCCACGAGCGCGGCCGCTCCGCGCCACCACGGCGACGACAACAGCTTCGTCAGCTGCTCCCGCCGGCCGACCGGAATCCGCATGCCGCGCCTCCCCGAGAGCAGTGTCTTCCTCCAGTGTGATGGAGCGGCGCGGCCCGGGACAGGCCACGTGTCGATCAGTCGGCGGCCGGCACGGGGAATGCGGTGTGCCGCCACTTCTCCCGTACGGTCACCGAACGCAGCCGCCAACCGCCGTCCGCGCGCGTCAGGCCGAACGCGTACCGCCCGCCGGAGACGAAGTCGTCCCCCGACTCCAGCCGCATCGGATTCACGTAGTCGGCCTGCACCTCGGCCCTGTCGCCGGGGTAGCCGCCCAGGTCCTGGAGGCGCACCTGCCGGTTGACGATGAGGTGCTGCCGTACGGGGAACAGCCGCATCGTCTCCGCCAGCCAGTCGGCGACCGCCGCCGCCGGGCCCTCGATGCCGCCCGCGCTGCGGTAGTCGGCGCGGCCGTCCGGGGTGAACAGGGCCCGGTAGCCGGGCCAGTCCGCGTCGTCCACGGCCACCGCGTATCCGGTGATCACCTCGTCGATGGCCAGCCGGTCCATCACCGTCGCGAGATCCACGCGCTGCGTCATCGGCCAAGTGTCGGTCAGTGGACGCGTCACGCCAAGGGCCCACGCAGGGCCGGGGACATACCGTGGGCCGGCGACGGGGGTCAGGGGTCGTGCGGAGTCAGCGCCTGGAGCGGGCGACCGGCTCGCCGCGGCGGACCGAGCCGGGGGCGCGCGCCGCGGGGTGGTCCGCGTGAGCGGAGGAGCTCAGCTGCCAGGGGACGCTGGTCACCATGACTCCCGGTGTGAAGAGCAGCCGGCTCTTCAGCCACAGTGCCGACTGGTTGTGCAGCAGGTTCTCCCACCAGCGGCCGACCACGTACTCCGGGATGAAGACGGCGACCACGTCCCGCGGGCTCTCACGTCTGATGGAGCGGACGTACACCAGAACGGAGGCGGTGATCTCCCGGTACGGGGAGTCGAGGACCTTGAGCGGCACCTCGATTCCGTACTCCTCCCACTGCCGCTGCAGCTCCGCCGCCGCGTCGCGGTCGACGGCGACGGTGAGGGCCTCCAGCCGGTCCGGACGCATCGCACGCGCGTAGGCGAGGGCCCGCAGCGTGGGCTTGTGCACGGTGGAGACCAGGACGATCCCCAGGACCCGTGAGGGCGGCGCCAGTTCGCTGCGCGGGTCGGTGACCGCCAGTTCGGCCGTGGTGGCGTCGTAGTGACGGCGGATGCCCCGCATCATCACCCACAGCACGACGGCGGCGAGCACCGCCAGCCAGGCGCCCTGGGTGAACTTGGTGAGCAGCACGACGACGAGGACCAGACAGGTGGTGACCGCGCCGGTCGCGTTCATGATCCGGGAGATGGCGTGGCGTCGGCGCAGGGCGGGGTTTCGCTCCGTGCGCAGCTCGCGGTTCCAGTGCCGGACCATGCCGGTCTGGCAGAGCGTGAACGAGGTGAACACGCCGAGGATGTACAGATGGATCAGGCTGGTGACGTTCGCCTTGTAGGCCCACAGCAGCAGTCCGGCCACGATCGCGAGCGCCAGGATGCCGTTGGAGAAGGCGAGGCGGTCACCGCGGTTGTGCAGCTGGCGCGGGAGGTAGCGGTGCTGGGCGAGGACGGAGGCGAGCAGCGGGAAGCCGTTGAACGCGGTGTTCGCGGCGAGGATCAGGACGAGCGCGGTGGCGGCCTGGACGTAGTAGAAGCCGAAGCTGTTCTCTCCGCCGAAGACCGAGGCGGCCAGTTGCGCGATGACGGTGCGCTGCGTGTAGTTCTCGCAGTCGGCGAGCCCCGTCAGGTTGCAGGAGTCCGTGGCGATGTGCACCTTCGCGACGATGGCGAGCATCGTGACACCGACGAACATGGTGATGGCGATGATGCCCATCCAGGCCATGGTGGTGGCCGCGTTCCGCGACTTGGGCTTGCGGAAGGCCGGCACGCCGTTGGAGATCGCCTCGACGCCGGTCAGCGCCGTACAGCCGCTGGAGAACGCGCGCAGGACCAGCATCACCAGGGCCAGACCGACCAGGTTCGCATCCGCGGGGACCGGTTCGATGCCGTACTCGGCGGTCGCGGCGACCGGTGCGTCGCCGAGCAGATAGCGGATGAGCCCCGTCCCGCACATGATCAGCATGCCGCCGACGAACAGATAGGTCGGCGCGGCGAAGGCCCGGCCGGACTCGCGTACCCCGCGGAGGTTCATCGCGGTCAGCAGGGCGACGAAGACGAGTGCCATCAGCACCCGGTGCTCGGCCAGCTGCGGAATCGCCGAGATGATGTTGTCGACGCCGGAGGCCACCGACACCGCCACGGTCATCACGTAGTCGACCAGCAGCGCAGCGGCGACCACGAGTCCGGCGGACGGGCCCAGATTGCTGGTGGCGACCTCGTAGGAACCGCCGCCGCTCGGATACGCGTGCACCACCTGGCGGTACGAGAGCACGACGACGGTCATCAGTGCCACGACCGCGGCCGCGATCCACGGGGTGAAGTGCAGATAGGCGAGCCCGCCGAGGGTGAGCACCAGCAGGATCTCCTGCGTCGCGTACGCCACCGACGAGAGCGGGTCGGAGGCGAAGATCGGCAGGGCGAACCGCTTGGGCAGCAGTGTCCCGCCCAGCTCCTCGCTGCGCAGCGCGCGGCCGATGACCAGCCGTTTCAGGACCGCCGTCAGGTTGGGCACGGCGCGAGCGTACGTGCCACGTCCCGCACCGCCCCGTCTCGCCGCGCCGGTCACCGGCGCACGGCCCCACGGGCGAAGGACCGCCGTGTGGGCCTCTTCAGGCGCGGATCAGCCCGCCGACTCGCCGGCGTGCGGGCTCAGGACGTCCGTGCCGACCAGGATGAACAGGAGGATGCCGAGCAGGATCCGGTAGATGACGAAGGGCATGAAGCTCTTGGTCGTGATGAACTTCATGAACCACGCGATGACCGCGTAGCCGACACCGAACGCGATGATCGTCGCGAAGATGGTCGGGCCCCACGACACATGCCCGCCGTCACCCGCGTCCTTCAGCTCGAAGAGCCCGGAGGCGAGCACGGCCGGAATGGCCAGCAGGAACGAGTAGCGGGCCGCCGCCTCGCGGGTGTAGCCCATCAGCAGACCACCGCTGATCGTGGCGCCCGAGCGCGAGACACCCGGGATCAGGGCCATCGCCTGGCAGACGCCGTAGATCAGACCGTCCTTGACGGTGAGCTCCTCCAGGGACTTCCGTTGCTTGATGGCGCGGTGCTTGCCGCCGGTCTCGTCGCGGGCAGCGAGGCGGTCGGCGATACCGAGGACGATGCCCATCACGATGAGCGTGGTCGCGATCAGCCGGAGATCACGGAACGGACCCTCGATCTGGTCCTTGAGCGTGACACCGAGCACGCCGATCGGGATCGAGCCGACGATCACCAGCCAGCCCATCTGCGCGTCGTGGTTCCTGCGCATCGACTTGTCCGTGAGCGAACGGAACCAGGCCGAGACGATCCGCGCGATGTCCTTGCGGAAGTAGATCAGCACGGCCGTCTCGGTGCCGATCTGGGTGATCGCGGTGAAGGCCGCACCCGGGTCGTGCCAGCCGGCGAACGACGCCGTGAGGCGCAGATGCGCGCTGGACGAGATGGGCAGGAACTCCGTCAGCCCCTGGACGAGCCCGAGGATGAATGATTCGAACCACGACATGAAAGCTAAGCCATCCAAGTGCTGGTCAGGTCTGAATGTGCGATGCGGGCCGCGATCATGCGTCCGTCCGTGGCAGCGTAGCGGCACCGGGTTCACGGCCCACGGGCGGGCTGGCACCCGGCGAACCCCGCAAGATCATCGCAGTGTGCGGTCGGTCGCCTCTTCGGCGGGTCCGCCGGGTCCGGGCCGGTCCCGTCCGGAGCCTGACCGGCTCGGACCGGGCCGGTCAGGCTTCGGGCCCGGGCGGCGGAGGGCTGCCGATCAGGCCCTGGTGGGCCGCCTGGAGCCCGGCCTGGAAGCGGGTGCGAGCGCCCAGAAGGTCCATGATCCTGCGCATCCGGCGCTCGACGGTGCGCTGCGCGACGCCGAGGCGGCGTGCGATGGCGTGGTCGGTCAGGCCGGACGCGGACAGGGCGAGGAGCTGCTCGTCGTCGGCGGACAGAGCCCGGTCCTCGGCCGGCCGGCTGCGGGCGGGCCACAGCGGCACCGCCCGGTGCCACAGCATCTCGAAGAAGACCACCAGGGCGTCGAGCAGCGCGGAGGCCTGCAGCACCATCACCTCGCGCTCGGTCGGCAGGACGAACGGCACGAGCGCGAGCCGCCGGTCGGCGATCACGAGCTTGAGCGGGACCTCGTCCAGGACCCTGCTGTCCTCGCCGAGCAGCGCCAACTCCCGGCAGAGGCCCAGTTGTCCGGGCGAATCGAGGGAGCGTTGGTCGTAGATGGTGCGATAGCGCACGCCGCGGCGCATGAGCCGGCGCTGTACGGAGGTCTGCTCCTCGGCGGGCCGGGCGACATAGGGCGGCCGGTCGAGTATGAGCACCTCGTCCCGGGTGGACTGCTGGGTCTGGAAGAAGCGCTGCGCGATCGCGTCCCGTCCGCTGAGGACCTGGACGGCCGGGCCGCCCTCGCCGCGGCGCACCGTACGGAACTCCTCGGTGAGCGAGGCCGCCGCGAGCCGGGCGCGCTCGATCTCCTCCTGCCGCTGCAGGGCCAGCACTTCGGTCACGACGTCCGGGGGCGCGGGGGCGAAGCGGACGGGGCGGCTGGGCACGCGCGTCAGCATGCCCCGCTTCTCCAGTGAGCGCGTCCGGCGCCGGACGCGCGCGGCGTCCCAGCCGGTGGCCGCGGCGAGCTCGGCGACGGTCGCGTCGGGGCGGGCGAGCAGCACCCGGTAGAGGCGCTCGTCGTCCGCGGGCACTCCCAGCGCGGCCAGCCGGTGTTCTGAGCGGCCTCCTGATGGCTCCGCCGCGTCGGGTTGCCGCCCGGTGCCCATGCTCCGCCTTTCCCGCAACTGCCCGTCGGGATATCGGCATCGACCGTAGGGCGACCGTCGCGACAGGTCCAGAACTCCGGCGGTCCAGCCTGCCTGACGGCGCTGTACGGATGCCTCGCCGTTCCGCAGCTTCCACAGCTTCCACAGGTTCCGCACGTACCGCACGTTCCTTACGTTCCGCACGTACCGCACGTTCCTTACGTTCCGCACGTACCGCACGTTCCTTACGTTCCGCACGTGCGGCATCCTCCCGCACTGCGGACGCCCCGAGGCGTGTCCCGCAAAGCCCCTGCCGTGGGGCACGCGATCCCCGCCGGGTTCCACGACGGGGATCTCAGTCGTCCGCCGGGCCCGTCACCGTCCAGCCCGGCGCGTGCACATGCGTGGTCAGGGTGTCCGGGGCCGCCTCCCCGCCGCAGGACGCACAGACGACGACCGGGGTGAGCCTTTCGCCGCACGCGTGCTCCAGCACCGTCGGCGGCCGCTCCGACAGATGCCGGTCACCCCAGGCCATCAGCGTCAGCAGGACGGGCTGCAGATCCCGTCCGGCGTCCGTCGGGTGGTACTCGAAGCGCTGCGGGCGGTCGCTGTAAGGGACCTTTTCCAGTACCCCGGCCTCGACGAGCCGGCGCAGCCGGGCGGTGAGGATGTCGCGCGGTGCGCCGGTGTTGCGGGCGATCCGGTCGAAGCGGCGGACGCCGAGGAAGACCTCGCGCAGGACGAGCAGGGCGTACTTCTCGCCGACGAGGGAGAGCGCGTCGGCGATGGAGCAGGGGCGGGCGGCCTTCATGGGGCCAGCTTAGAAGGCAGTGGGTTGGAAATCCCAACTCGATGAGCTACTGTCGAGTAGCCAGAGAGTCCAGTTTTCAAACTCACCAGCTGATGCAGTGAGCGAGGAGGCGCGCTCCATGCGTGACGCCGTCATCGTCGAAGCAGTCCGAACACCGATCGGGAAGGGCAAGCCGAACGGCGCCCTGGCCCACGTCCACCCTGTGGAGCTGCTCTCCCACACCCTCCGCGCCCTCGTCGAGCGCAGCGGAATCGATCCCGCACTGGTCGACGACGTCGTGGGCGGCACCGTCGACCAGGTCGGTGAGCAGGCCATGAACACCACGCGCTACGCCTGGCTGGGCGCAGGCTTCCCCGAGTCCGTGCCTGCCACCACCGTCGACCGGCAGTGCGGCTCCTCGCAGCAGGCCGTGCACTTCGCCGCGCAGGGCGTCATGGCGGGCGCGTACGACGCCGTCATCGCCTGCGGAGTCGAGTCCATGAGCCGCGTGCCGATGTGGTCCAACGTGCCTCCGGGCGCCGACCCCTTCGGGCCGGGGGTCGCCGAGCGCTACCCGGAGGGGCTCGTCCCGCAGGGGATCAGCGCCGAGCTCATCGCGGCGAAGTGGTCCATCGGGCGCGAGGCGATGGACGCGTTCGCGGTGACCTCGCATCAGCGGGCCGCCAGGGCCTGGGCGGACGGGCTGTTCGACGCCGAGGTGGCACCGATCGGCGGTCTGGAGCGTGACGAGAGCGTACGGCCGGGGACGACCGCTGAGGTCCTGGCGGGGCTGCGCCCCTCGTTCGAGGACCCCGTCTTCGCCGAGCGCTTCCCGCAGATCGAGTGGTCGGTCACGGCCGGAAACAGCAGCCCGGTCAACGACGGGGCGTCGGCCGTCCTGATCACCTCCGGCGAGACCGCCGAGCGGCTCGGCCTGCGCCCGCTGGCCCGGCTGCACAGTTTCGCCGTCACCGGATCCGACCCGCTGCTCATGCTGACGGGAGTGCTGCCGGCCACCGAGAAGGTGCTCAAGCGGGCGGGCCTCGGCCTCGACGACATCGACCTCTTCGAGGTCAACGAGGCCTTCGCGAGCGTGGTCCTCGCCTGGCTGCAGGAGACGGGAGCCGACCCGGCGAAGGTCAATGTCCACGGTGGCGCCCTCGCCATCGGCCACCCCCTCGGCGCGAGCGGCACCCGTCTGATGACCACGCTGGTCCACTCGATGCGGGCACGCGGCGCGCGCTACGCCCTCCAGACGATGTGTGAGGCAGGCGGTCTCGCGAACGCCACGGTCCTCGAGGCGCTGTAGCCGGCCGGGTCCCGGTTCCCGCCGGGTCCCGGTCCCCAGTGTGCCGCCCACGTCCAGTGGACCGAAGCGTCCGTCCTCGAACTGCCCCTACGCCCTGCGGCGTGGGGGACCCCGGACGGGCCGGGATGGTGAGCCGGTACGCCGGTCAGCCGGCGCGGGTCAGACGGTGGCGCTTGCGCCAGGCCACCACCGCGCCGGCCAGGGCCGACAGAACGATGAAGCCCATCGAGAAGAGGAAGACGGGCGACGTCGGGGAAGCCGCGCTGCTGCCGGCCACGACGTAGGCGGCGGTGTTCGGGATCGAGCCGATCCCCGTCGCCAGCAGGAAGGGCAGATAGCCCATCCGGGACACCGCGGCGCAGTAGTTCGCGGCGGCGAAGGGGATGCCGGGAAAGAGCCGCAGAGCCAGCATGGAGCGGAAGCCGTGGCGGCTCAGCTGGCCGTCGGCGGCCGTCAGCCAGCGGCCGCGCACCAGCGGCCGGAGCGCGTCCTGGCCGAGGACGCGGCCCAGGGTGAAGGAGATGCCGGCGCCGAGCACCGTGCCGGCGACGGCGGCCGCCAGGCCCGCCTGGGAGCCGAAGAGCGCGCCCGCCGCCAGATTCAGCAGGGGCCTGGGCACGAAAGCCGCGGTGCACAGGCCGTACGCAAGCCCGAAGAGCACGACCGCGGCGCCCCCGCTCAGCTGCGGCGGCCAGCCCGTCGCGAGCAGCCGCTGGGGCTCGTACAGCACGACCGCGGACGCCGCCGACGCCAGCAGCAGCACGAGCAGCGCCAGCCGCGACCGGGGCGACAGAAGGGCCCGGCTGCGGCGGAGCGCGAGGCCGTCGGGCGGCCCGGGGACGGGGTCGAGCATCAGGGGAGACTAACCGACGGCCGTCCGTGATCGCCGTAATGTGTGGCGCATGACGCCCCCGGCAACGCCTCGCAGCGTACTCGCCGACACCGTGCTGGAACGGCTCACGGCCGTGTACCCCACGGCGGCCGACCCCGTCCGGGCACGCGAGGCCGCCGCGTACATGAAGGACATCGCACCGTTCCTCGGCATCCGCACCCCGGACCGCCGCGCCCTGTCCCGTGCCGTGCTCGACGGCGCCCCGCGCCCCGACGAGGCCGACTGCACGGCCATCGCCCTGCGCTGCTGGGAGCTGCCGGAGCGCGAGTACCACTACTTCGCGGTCGACTACCTGCGCCGGTACGTGACGCGCTGCTCGTCCGGCTTCCTCCCGGTCGTGCGACACCTGATCACCACCGTCTCCTGGTGGGACACCGTCGACGCGCTCGCCTCGCACGTCGTCGGCGGACTGGTCGCGGCCGGTCCCGAGCTCGTCCCCGTCATGGACGAGTGGATCGAGGACGAGGACCTCTGGATCGCGCGCACCGCCCTGCTCCACCAGCTCCGCCACAAGGACGCGACCGACGCGGAGCGCCTCTTCCGCTACTGCCTGCGTCAGTCGGGCCACCCGGACTTCTTCATCCGCAAGGCGATCGGCTGGAGCCTGCGCGAGTACGCCAAGACCGACCCCGACGCGGTCCGCGGCTTCGTCTCCTCCGCCCGTGACCGGCTGGCGCCGCTCTCCGTACGCGAAGCGCTCAAGAACCTGTGACCCCGTAGCCCCGCCCGGAAAACCATTCGACGCCCACCCACGCCGTCGGAGATCCTTCAGGCATGTTCCGGTACGCCTTCCCCGCAGCGCCGTCCGCAGTCGCGGACGCGCCGAAGGCTGCCGGTTTCCACCTGGCCGCGGCAGTCGACGCGGTCGTCGCAGCAGCCACGGCCGCTGCAGTCGACGCAGCCGCCGCCGCGCCCTTCGACGGCGTCCGAAGCTGACCCTCCCCGGATCGACCGGCGGACCCCGCAGGGGGAGGGTCGGTCCGGCCCAGGGGTCCCCCTCCACAGGGAGTTCACGCTTCGAGTTCCGGGAAGGAACCGCAACAGCCATGCCCAAGACGGCATACGTGCGCACCAAGCCGCACCTCAACATCGGCACCATGGGCCACGTCGACCACGGCAAGACCACCCTGACCGCAGCCATCACCAAGGTCCTCAGCGAGCGCGGCACCGGCACGTTCGTGCCCTTCGACCGGATCGACCGGGCCCCGGAGGAGGCCGCGCGCGGCATCACCATCAACATCGCGCACGTCGAGTACGAGACCGGCACGCGGCACTACGCGCACGTCGACATGCCGGGTCATGCCGACTACGTCAAGAACATGGTCACGGGAGCGGCACAGCTCGACGGGGCGATCCTCGTCGTCTCCGCGCTCGACGGGATCATGCCGCAGACCGCCGAGCACGTCCTGCTGGCCCGTCAGGTCGGCGTCGACCACATCGTCGTCGCGCTCAACAAGGCCGACGCGGGCGACCCCGAGCTGACCGACCTCGTCGAGCTGGAGGTCCGCGAGCTGCTCACGGCACACGGGTACGGCGGAGACGCCGTCCCCGTCGTACGGGTCTCCGGTCTCAAGGCCCTGGAAGGCGACCCACGCTGGACCGCGGCCATCGAGGCACTGCTCGACGCCGTCGACACCTACGTGCCGATGCCGGTCCGCTACACGGACGCGCCGTTCCTGCTCCCGGTGGAGAACGTCCTCACCATCACCGGGCGCGGCACGGTCGTCACGGGCGCCGTCGAGCGCGGCACGGTGCGCGTCGGCGACCAGGTGGAGGTGCTCGGTGCGGACGTCACGACCGTCGTCACCGGCCTGGAGACCTTCGGCAAGCCGATGGAGTCGGCCGAGGCCGGCGACAACGTGGCGCTGCTGCTGCGCGGTGTGCCGCGTGACGCGGTGCGCCGCGGCCATGTGGTCGCCGCGCCCGGCAGCGTCACGCCGAGCCGCCGCTTCACCGCGCAGGTGTACGTCCTGTCCGGCCGTGAGGGCGGCCGTACGACCCCGATCGGCACCGGCTACCGGCCCCAGTTCTACATCCGCACGGCGGATGTCGTCGGGGACGTCGACCTCGGTGAGCCGGCGGTCGCGCGCCCCGGCGACACGGTCACCATGACCGTCGAGCTCGGCCGCGACGTGCCGCTG
>NZ_JBSGZO010000228.1:0-13600 GCF_053611045.1 Streptomyces sp. NPDC054841
ATTTTTGGCACGCTGTTGAGTTCTCAAGGAACGGACGCTTCCTTCGTACTCACCCTTTCGGGCTTTCCTTCGGGCGCTTCCCTTCGGTGTTTCCAGCTTAGCAGATCCGATTTCCGTTTCTGCCACCCGCTGGAGCGGGCTGCCGGGCTGTTCTCCGCTTTCGCGTTTCCCTTTCCGGCGGTTCCGACTCTATCAGATCCTTTCGGGCCTGATTCCCAGTCAGAGGGGTTTGTCTTTCCGGCCGCTCGGCCGTTCCGACGTTTCAAACTCTAGCGGATTTCCCGGGTGACTCATAATCGAGTCAATCGAAATGAATTTCGGCATGCCAAAATTCGTCCCGGTCGGGAGATCGTGCAGAGTTTGGTTGCCGCATGAGCGGCGGGAGTGGTCGTCGCAGAACCGTTCCGGCTCCGTGACAACTCGAAGAACCTTACGGATCGACCAGGGGTGTGTCAACTCACCCGTTCGTCCATCTGCAGGACACCTTCCAGACCGCCTTCCTGATCTTCCTGGCCGGGCGGCCAGGCGGCCAGGCGGCTAGTCCAGGTCGGTGAGCCGGCCGCCGGCGTCCGGCTGGGTGTGCTCCACGCGGCGCAGGACGCGGATGAGCAACTCGCCCAGGACTCCGCGCTCCTCGCTCGACAGGTCCTGGAGGAGGTCCTCCTCGAAGTTCGTGGCCATGCGCATCGCTTCCAGCCACTTCGAACGCCCTTCGTCCGTCAGCTCGACGATGACGCGCACCCGGTTGGTCTCGTCGCGGTCGCGGGTGACCAGGCCGTCGCCCGCCATGCGGTCGATGCGATGGGTCATGGCGGCCGGAGTGAGGCCGAGGCGCTTGGCGAGCTCGCCGGGGCCGAGGCGGTAGGGGGCGCCGGAGAGGACCAGGGTCTTGAGGACCTCCCACTCGGCGTTGCTGATGCCGAGGGCGGCGACCTGGCGGCCGTACGCGACGTTCATCCGGCGGTTGAGCCGGCCGAGGGCCGAGACGACCTTCTCCACCTGGGGGTCCAGGTCGCGGAACTCGCGCTGATACGCCGCGATCTGTTCGTCGAGGCTCGGCTCCTGCGCGGCCGTGGAGTGCTGAGTGGCCTGCGTGGCCCGCGTCTGGCGGCCGGGCTGCTCGGGGGTGTCGGACATGCGCCTCACTATCCCATGCATCGGGTTGGCTTCTAAGTCCTTCGATGTGTACTGTTAAGGCTCTAACTTTACTGTTGAAGTCTTGAGACTTCAGTCCTCCGCTCGACGGACCAACCGAAGCAGGTGAGTGTGACCAAGGCGATGGGCGCTGCGATGCGCCGGATCCAGGCAGGGAACGTGCTGAGCGCGTTCGGGCTCGGGTTCACCGTTCCGTATCTCTATGTGTATGTGGCTCAGGTGCGGGACCTGGGCGCGGGTACGGCGGGGGCCGTGCTCGCCGTCTTCGCCATGGCCGCGCTTGTCGTCCTCCCCTTCACCGGGAGGGCCATCGACCGGCGGGGACCCTTGCCCGTTCTGGTAGTCGCCGCGCTGCTGGCCTCCGCAGGTGCGCTGAGCATGGGGCTGGCCGGCAGCGTGCCGACGGCCGTGCTCTCCGCCGCGCTGCTGGGCGCCGGCACCGCCGTGATGCAGCCCGCGCTCGCGACCATGATCGTGTGGTGCTCCCGCCCGTCCACCCGGACCAGGGCGTTCGCCATGCAGTTCTTCCTGCAGAACCTGGGGCTCGGAATCGGTGGTCTCGTCGGCGGGCAGATCGTCGACGAGAGCCGGCCCGCCAGCTTCACCCTGCTGTACGGCATCGAAGCGGCGATGTTCGTCGTGCTGGCGGGGATCGCCGCGACCGTCCGGATGCCGGGTGCGCCGTCGATCCAGGACGCCCGGCCCGAGAACACCGAGGCGAAGGCCAAGGGCGGGCTGCGGACACTGCTCGGGCACCGGGCCATGGTGCAGCTGTCCGTACTGGGCTTCGTGCTGTTCTTCGCCTGCTACGGGCAGTTCGAGTCGGGGCTGGCGGCATACGGCACGGAGGCCGCCGGGATCGACCCGGCGACGCTGGGCATCGCCCTGGCCGCGAACACCGCGGTGATTGTGGCCGCGCAGTTCCTCGTACTGAAGTTCGTGGAGCGGCGGCGGCGTTCGCGTGTGATCGCCGCGGTCGGGCTGATCTGGGCCGTCGCGTGGCTCGTCGCGGGGTACGCGGGGCTCGGGCACGGCAGCCAGACGATGGCGACGGCCGCGTTCATCTCGACGTACGCGCTCTTCGGACTCGGTGAGGCGATGCTGTCGCCGACCGTGGCGCCGCTCGTCGCCGACCTGGCGCCGGAGTCGATGGTCGGGCAGTACAACTCGGCATTCGCGCTGGTCAAGCAGCTCGCGCTGGCGGTCGGCCCGGCGGTGGGCGGGCCGATGGGCGCGTCGCTGCACGGTCCGTACATCGTGACGTTCGTGCTCTTCTCGCTCGGTATCACCGTGCTGGCCATGAGGCTGGGGCGGAACCTCACGGCCGTACAGGACCAGCCGGCGCTCGCGTCGAAGTCGCGGATCGTCGCTCAGCACCGCCCCGAGCACGACACGCAGGACACGCAGGACACGCACGACATGCAGGACGCGCACGGCACACGGAGCAAGGCCGAGGCCTCCGCGTAGGTCCTTTTCGGACGGGACCTAGTCGGGCACCTGGTCGAGTTCCTGATCGGGGAGCGCGAACTCGCACCACACCGCTTTGCCGCCGCCAGGGGTACGGCGGCTCCCCCAGGACGAGGCGATCGTCGCGACGATGGAAATCCCGCGGCCCGCCTCGTCCTCCGTTTCCGCGCGGCGGCGGCGCGGCAGATGGTCGTCCCCGTCCGTCACCTCGATGATCAGGCGGCGGTCGGTGCGCCGGAGCCGCAGGCGCATGGGTGGCGTGCCGTGCTGCAGCGAGTTCGCCACGAGCTCGCTCGCGGCGAGCACGCCCAGATCGCGCAACTCCCCGGGGAAACGCCAGGAGGCCAGCACCCCCGAAGCGAAGGCACGCGCGCGGGGCGCCGCTTCGACACCGCCGAGCAGCTCCAGTGCCGCGTTGTGGAAGAGCTCCGCGTCCGAACCCGTGCGGGTGGGGTGCTGGAGGACGAGGACCGCGACATCGTCGTCGTGCTCCGCCGTCACGCCGAGGGAGCGGATGAGCCGGTCGCAGACCACCTGGGGGGTGCCGGTCGCTCCCGCCAGCGCGCGCTCCAGGGCGGCGACGCCTTCGTCGATGTCCTCGCCGCGCCGCTCGATGAGCCCGTCCGTGTAGAGGACGGCGGTGGAACCGGGCTGGAGGGCGATCGTGCCGGAGGTGTGGATCCAGCCACCGGTGCCGAGCGGGGGGCCCGTCGGCTCCTCGGCACGGTGGACCGCACCGTCCGCGTCGCGCACGAGGATCGGCAGGTGGCCCGCCGACGCGTACACGAGCCGTCCCTCGTTGGGGTCGTGCACCGCGTAGACGCACGTGGCGATCTGGCTGGCGTCGATCTCGGAGGCCAGTCCGTCGAGCAGCTGGAGCACTTCGTGCGGGGGCAGGTCGAGGCGGGCGTACGCGCGGACGGCGGTGCGCAGCTGGCCCATGACGGCGGCGGCGCGCACCCCGCGGCCCATGACGTCCCCGATGACGAGGGCGGTGCGGCCCGCGCCCAGGGTGATCACGTCGTACCAGTCGCCGCCGACCGCGGCGTCGGTGCCGCCAGGTTGGTACGTGGCGGCGATCCGCAGGTCGTCGGGCTGCTCCAGCTCCTGCGGGAGCAGGGAGCGCTGCAGGGTGACGGCGGTTTCGCGGTGGCGGCGCTCGCTGGCGCGCAGCCGCTCCGCGGCCTCGGCGTGGTCCGTGACATCGGCGGCGAAGACAAGGACTCCGCTGACGACTTGGCCGTCGTGGCCGGGGGCATCGGCGGGCAGGCAGGTGACCGTGTACGAACCGCCGCCCTGGAAACGGCGGGACTTCACGGTGCGGGGCCGTCCGCTGCGCAGCACCTGGTCCATCAGCGGGAGCAGGCCCAGCTCGGCGAGTTCGGGGCAGGCTTCGGCGGCGAGGGAACCAGTGGGACGGGGGCCGAACGCCGCGGCGTAGGCGTCGTTGACGTACGACACACGGTGCTCCGGGCCGTGGACGAGGGCGACCAGGGCGGGCAGGGGGCCGAGCAGCTCCCGCACGGAGAAGTGCTCCAGCGTGGGCGCGGAGGGCGCAGCGGGCGAGCCGGGCGCGCCAGGGGCGGCGTCGGCGTCGGCTTCGGTGGCGTCGGTGGCGTCAGGCAGGCGGTCCGGCCGCCGGTCGTACTCGCCGCGGGCCGCGGGCACGGAGCCACGGTCCATCCGCGCTGCGGCGCGACGCTGCGTACCGGGGAGCCGGGCGCTCCAACGCGTGAAGTTCACGGTTTTTCTAGCCTCGTGGTGTCGTTGCTGATCGTCTTGCGCGGCTGCGCCCTCGTACGCACGGGCGGCAGCATCCTGGTCGTCGTGGTGGCCGCGCCCCGGGGACAGGTCACTCTGTGCAGATGTCGGTCCACCTATCGTCACACGTCCAGTGTGACCGACCGCACCGACAGCGGCGTCAGTCCTTTCTGGGCTCCTCCCCCGATGCCGGGCCCGGCTTGTCCGTCGGCCGCGGTGCGCGACCGCTTCTCGGCGGGTCCTCGTGGCGGCGTGTGAGGGGCCTGGAAGGTACGGCTCCCGCGGCGAGTTCGAACTCGGCGCGCGGATGTTCCAGCGAGCCGAGCGAGACGATCTCACGTTTGAAGAGACCGGACAGTGTCCACTCGGCGAGGATGCGCGCTTTCCGGTTGAAGGTGGGCATGCGGCTGAGGTGGTAGACGCGGTGCATCAGCCAGGCGGGATAGCCCTTGAGCTTACGGCCGTACACATGCGCCACGCCCTTGTGCAGACCGAGCGAGGCCACGGATCCGACGTATGCGTGCGCGTACTCCTTGAGTGGCTGCCCGCGCAGGGACGCGACGATGTTCTCGGCCAGGACCTTCGTCTGACGGACGGCGTGCTGGGCGTTCGGCGCGGTCTCCTTGCCGGGCTCGTCCGACGTGACGTCCGGTACGGCGGCGGCGTCACCGGCCGACCACGCGTGTTCGACCCCTTCGACGGTGAGCCGGGCGGTGCACTTGAGCCGGCCGCGCTCGTTGAGCGGCAGGTCCGTGGAGGCGAGGACGGGCGCGGGCCTGACGCCGGCGGTCCACACGACCGTGCGGGTCGGGTGCCGGGTGCCGTCGCTGAGGACGGCGACACGGTTCTCGCAGGAGTCGAGACGGGTTTCCAGCCGTACGTCGATGTTGCGGGCGCGCAGCTCACGGATGGCGTACCGGCCCATCTCCTCCCCGACCTCGGGGAGGATGCGGTCGCTCGCCTCGACCAGGACCCATTTCAGGTCCTCCGGCTTGATGTTGTGGTAGTAGCGCGTGGCGTAGCGGGCCATGTCCTCCAGCTCGCCGAGCGCTTCGACGCCTGCGAAGCCGCCGCCCACGAAGACGAAGGTGAGGGCCGCGTCGCGCAGGGCGGGCTCGCGGGTGGAGGAGGCGATGTCCATCTGCTCGATGACGTGGTTGCGCAGGCCGATGGCCTCCTCGACGGACTTGAAGCCGATGGCGTACGTGGCGAGGCCGGGGATCGGGAGCGTGCGGGAGATCGAGCCGGGGGCGATGACCAACTCGTCGTACCCGAGCTGGATCCCGCCCGTGCCCTCCTCCGCGGTGGCGAGGGTCGTGACCGTCGCGGTGCGCTTGGCGTGGTCGACGGTCCTGACATCGCCGATGAGGATCTTGCAGCTGCTCAGGACGCGGCGGAGCGGGACCACCACGTGGCGGGGCGAGATCGCGCCGGCCGCCGCTTCCGGGAGGAACGGCTGATAGGTCATGTACGGCTCGGGCGTCACCACGACGATCTCGATCTCGCCACGCCCCAGCTCCGCCTTCAGCTTCTGCTGGAGTCGCAGCGCCGTGTACATCCCCACGTAGCCACCGCCGACGACGAGAATGCGCGTGCGCGGCGAGGAACCGGGGGTCGTGTCCCGGGAGTATGCAGCCTTCACCTTCCCATGACGCAACGGCCTCAGGAGTTTGTCCACAGCCCCGGCAAATTGTGTGACCGCAGGTTTTGGCCGGGCAGCACCTGGCCGGTTCCCCGCTACAGGGGAAGGTGCGCAGGTCAGCGGGGACAAGGGGGGTGGAGGGAGGGGGCGGAAACAGGAACGTTCCGGCCCTTGCTCCGATCGGGGGGCGCACCGTACGGAACTGCCCCTTCTGAATTGACCCCGACTCAACTATGTTCGTACCTCGTCGGGGTGTCGGGTCGGTGACTCGTCTGATTCACCCGACTGTCACGGCGGGGAGTCTCCGGGGGGAGACGACATCATTACCGGGGGAACGCTCATGCACATTCAGGATTCGCATTGGCCGACCGCTGTCGCCACCGACGTCGGTGGGAACGGGCGGATGGCGACGACTGCGGCCGGCCGTTCGGCTCCGCTGCGCGTGGACGCGCAGCGCAATCTGGAGCATGTTCTGCGCGCCGCGCGTGAGGTGTTCGGCGAACTCGGCTACGGGGCGCCGATGGAGGACGTGGCGCGCCGGGCGAGGGTCGGCGTCGGCACGGTCTACCGCCGCTTCCCGAGCAAGGACGTGCTCGTACGGCGGATAGCCGAGGAGGAGACCTCCCGGCTGACGGAGCAGGCGCGTACGGCCCTGGGCCAGGAGGAGGAGCCGTGGTCGGCGCTCTCCCGGTTCCTGCGCACGTCGGTCGCGTCGGGTGCGGGCCGGCTGCTGCCGCCGCAGGTACTGCGCGTCGGTGTGGACGTCGAGGACTCGACGGTCGTAGCGGAGGCCCCGCGCGACGAGGCGCGGGTGCCGCAGCAGCGGCTGGGCATCGCCGGTCAGCCCGAACTGCGGGTGATCGCACCGCGTCCGGCGTCGACGGCCGAGCAGGACGACGCGGGTGCGGGCGAGCTGCTCGAGGTCGTGGGGCAGCTGGTCGACCGGGCGCGCGAGGCCGGTGAACTGCGGGGCGATGTCACGGTGGCCGATGTGCTGCTGGTGATAGCCACGGCCGCGCCGTCGCTGCCCGATGCTGCGCAGCAGGCCGCGGCGTCGGCCCGGTTGCTGGACATCTTGCTGGAGGGTCTGCGCTCTCGGCCGGTGTGACGACGGTCGGTGTGACGCAGCAGTTGTGACGACGGTCGGTGTGACGACGAGGTCGGCGCTTGGGGGCGGGGCGCGGGGGCGTGCGGTCTGTTCGGACTCCCCGAACGGGCGAACCCTCGTGCTCGGTTTCGGGAGGCCTCCCCGGATGAGTGGTTGGTGCGTCCGGGGGAGTCCTGACCGTTGCCGCTGTATGGCACTCTTGGCCGGTGTTCGGGTCACTGGGTGCGTACGGGAGCTTCCGCGATGAACGGTGACGATCGGGACGAGCCACTCGCCGGGGCAGTCGGCGCGGAGACCGGCGGGCTGCCTTCGCAGCAGGTCCCGAGCCAGGGCGGTCCTGGGCATTCCAGGAGCGCCGGCCGCTCGTCGGGTGCCGGGCGACCGGTGGACGCCGACGCGAGCGTGCCGCCGCAGCGCACAGGCGGCAGCGGGGCCACCGCCGCCGATCTGCCGCCTTCCGACGCCGACTTGGTCCAGCGGATGCGTGAAGGCGACGACAGCGCGTACGCGGAGCTGTTCCGGCGGCACTCGGGCGCGGTGCGCCGCTACGCACGCACGTGCTGCCGTGACGCCGACACCGCGGACGATCTGACGGCCGAGGTGTTCGCCCGGACGCTGCAGGCAGTACGCGGCGGCGCAGGGCCGAGCAGGCCGTACGGGCCTATCTGCTGACGACCGTGCGCCGGGTTGCCGCCGCCTGGACGAAGTCCTCGAAGCGGGAGCAACTGGTCGAGGACTTCGCGGTCTTCGCCGACCAGGCCGCCCGCTCCTCCGAGGTGCCGGACCAGGGCACCCTCGATCTCGGCGCGGACGTCCGCGCGATGCACGAGGCCGACCGGTCACTGGCCCTGCAGGCCTTCCGCTCGCTGCCCGAGCGGTGGCAGGCGGTGCTGTGGCACACAACCGTCGAGGAGGAGTCGCCCAGCGACGTGGCGCCGCTGTTCGGCCTCACCGCCAACGCCACGGCGGTGCTCGCCAGCCGCGCCCGTGAGGGGCTCAAGCAGGCCTATCTGCAGGCCCATGTGAGCAGCACGCTCACCTCGGGCGGCGACTGCGCGCAGCACGCCGACCGGCTCGGGGCGTACGCCCGGGGCGGGCTGCGGATGCGGGCCGAGCGGGGGCTGCGCAAGCACCTGGAGGAGTGTGCCAAGTGCCGGCTGGCCGTGGGGGAGCTGGAGCAGGTCAATGCCGGGATCCCCGCGCTGCTGCCGGTCGCGGTCATCGGCTGGTTCGCCGCCGGGTACTCGCTCAAGGCGGCCGGGATCGTGGCGGGCGCAGCCGCGGGCGCGGCGGGGGCGGGTGCCGCCGCCGCCACGGCCGGATCGGGGTCGGCCACCGCGGGTTCCGGTGGTGCGGGCGGCGTCGCGGCCGCGGAGGGCCTGGCGGCACCGGTGAAGGCCGGGATCGCCGCGGCGGCGGCCGTAGCGGCCACCGCCGGGCTCGTGTGGGCGCTGTCGGGAGATCCGGCAGCCGCGCCGAAGCCCGAGGCGAAGCGGCCGGCCGCACAGCCCGTCGTACCGCAGCCGCCCGCCCCTTCGCCGAAGGCAGAGCCCTCGGCTCCGCCTTCGGCCTCCGCGCCGGAGCCGTCGCCGAAGAAGCCCTCACCCGCGACGGCCCAGAAGCCCGCACCGGCCGTCCCGGAGCCCCCGGCGACCGAGCCCGCACCGCCGGAGCAGAAGCCGAAGCCCGCCACGCCCACGCAGAAGCCGGCGCCGAAGCCGACCCAGGTGCCCCCTCCGCCCACGGTGCCCGACCCGACCGTCTACCAGGTCAACCGGCTGAAGTACGGGGCGTTCGGTGACCACACCGAGCCGGAGGTGCGGCTCGGCGAGAGCAGCTGGCTCTGGCAGCGCTGGGGCATGTCCATCGACGGCACCCGGTACGGGCACGGGATCTCGGTCCGCGCCAAGTCGTCCGTGACCATCGACCTGAACCGCCGGTGCACCTCGTACGACGCCCTGGTCGGGGTCGACGATCTGAACCTCGGCCTCGGCGCAATGCGGTTCTCCGTGTACGGGGACGGAGCGAGGCTGTGGCGGTCGCCCGTGCTGCGCGGCGGCGACCCGGCGGTGCCGGTGAGCGTCGCTCTCTCCGGGCGGAAAACGATCCGGCTGGTGGTGGAGCCGCACACCCCCTTCGACTCGGTGGCACTCGCGGACTGGGCGCAGTCGCGGATCAGCTGCCACTGAGCGCCCGGCCCGGAACAGCCCGCGCGGATCAGCCGACCCGGATCAGGTGCCCCAGATCAGGTGCCCCAGATCAGGTGTCCCAGATCAGGTGCCGCTGGGCACCGCCGTTTCCAGGGCCTCGATGACCTGAGCGAGGGTGAGACCGGCGCCGACGGCGCGTTCGGCCTCGTACTGCTCCTCACCGAGGCTCGCGCGGATCCGGTTCTCGACGGCTTCCACCATGCGGCGCTCCGGCACGGACCGGGGTATGCCGGTCCGCCACGCCTCCGCCGCGGCGAGGATCCGTACGGCGAGCCGGTCCTCGCCGAGCAACGGCAGCAGGGCAGCGGCGCTCTCGGTGATGTGTGCGGTGATGACCTCGGCGCAGCGGCACTCCAGCGCGGCGCGCAGCGCGGCGGCGAGTGCGGGCACGCCGGTGAGGGCGCCCCCGCCCTCCTCGTGGGCGGCGATCCGGGCATCGAGAGCTCTGAGCGCCACGGCGAAGTGCGGCGGCGGCGTACCGGCGGCAGCGGCCGCCTTGGCTTCGTCGGCGAGCCGGCGGGCATGCCGGATCTCGCCGCGTTCCAGGGCGATCACCGAGCGGAGCGTCCGCACGAACGCCCGGGCGTCCTGGACGTTGCAGCGATCGGCCTCGTCGGAAGCCTCGTCGAGGCCCTTCTCGGCGGCCTCCACATCGCCCTTCCGGTAGGCGAGTTCGGCAAGCCGGGCCAGCAGGAACGGGGCCTCGGCATGCGCGCCGACTTCCCGGGCGAGGCCGAGCGCCTCGGTGTACGCGACGTGTGCGTCCTCGTACCGCCCGCGCATCATGGCCGCCTCGGCGATGGCGCTCGCGACCTGCGCGCGCATCCAGCGGTCGCCGACGCGGCGGCTGATGTCGCGCAGCTCGGCGAGGTCCTCGTCGATCGCGTCGACACCGCCCGGATAGTCGATGGCCATGTGCGTACGGAGCATCAGGACCACGCCCGTCTCCCAGTCGCCGCCGTGGATACGGCAGTTGGCGATGGATTCGTCCAGGAGCTCCTGTACCCGTTCGGGGCCGTCGGCGAGATAGCTGGCGAGGGGCCAGACCAGCCCGGGGAAGCGTGCGGCCTCCGCGCCGCCGGCGCGGAAGACGTCCCGTAGCCGGCGGGCTGTTCGCTGCGTGTCCGGATCCTCGAACGCCGCAGGCATCGCATTGCTCTCGTCGAAGAAGAGCTGCAGCAACCGCGCGTGCATACGGGGCCAGTAGCGGGGGTCGCTCCGGCCGCCGCCGACGTCCAGGTCCGGGTCCGGGTCCGGGGCGAGGGCGACCGTCCGCGTGACCCAGGCGAGCCCCTCGGGCCGGTAGTTGCGCAGCCACCAGAACCAGCTCATCGCGAGGACCAGACGGAGGGCGTACGGCTCGTCCTCGCGCCGTGCGGTCACGCGGTGGAGGGCGGCGCGGATGTTGTCGAGGTCCGCCTCCAGCCTGCGCATCCAGGGCAACTGTCCGGCCGAACGGATCTCCGGGTCGGCCTGCTCGACCAGGGCCGTGAAGTGGGCGGTGTGGGCGCGCTCCGCCGCGGCGCGCAGCTCCGGAGTCTCGGCGGCGCGCTCGGCGGCGTACTCGTGGATGGTCTCCAGCATCCGCAGCCGCATCTCGCCGTTTCCGTCGGGAACGGCTGTGACCAGGGACTTGTCGACGAGGGCGCCCAGCAGGGCGGCGGCGTCCCCACTTCCCGGGCCCACGCTCACCGCTTCGGCCGCGGTCAGATCCCAGCCGCCGGCGAACACCGAGAGCCGGCGCAGGGCCGAGCGCTCGGCGTCGTCCAGCAGCTCCCACGACCAGTCGACGACCGCGCGCAGGGTCTGCTGGCGCGGCAGGACGGTGCGGCTGCCGCTGGTCAGCAGGCGGAATCGGTCGTCGAGACGGTCGGCGATCTGGCGCGGAGTGAGCATCCGCAGCCGGGCGGCGGCGAGCTCGATGGCGAGCGGCAGCCCGTCGAGGCGGCGGCAGATCTCCTCGGCCGCCGCCCGGTCGTCGTCGATCCGGAAGGCGGGGTTCGCGGCCGCGCCCCGGTCGGCGAAGAGCCGCAGGGCCGAGTCCTGGGGCAGGGAGTCCACAGGACGGACGGATTCTCCGGGCACCCCCAGGGGCTCCCGGCTCGTTGCGAGGATCCGCAGCCGCGGGCAGTGGGTGAGCAGGGTCTCGGCGAGTTCGGCGGCGGCGCCGACGACGTGCTCGCAGTTGTCGAGGATGAGCAGCGGGCCGCGGTGCGCGAGGTGCTCGACGAGCCGGTCGGTGGGGTCGTCGTGGAGCGGCTGCCCCTCCCGGGTGATCAGGTGCGTCTCGCGCAGCCCGAGCGCGGAGAGGACGGCTCCGGGTACGGCGGTGGGATCGTCGAGCGGGGCGAGTTCGGCGAGCCAGGCGCCGGGGGCCGTGGCGGCGGCCTCCTCGGCGAGCCGGGTCTTGCCGGCGCCGCCGGGGCCGGTGAGGGTGACCAGCCGGGAGCGGGTCAGCTCCGCGCGGATGGCTTCGAGTTCGGGCTCACGCCCGACGAACGAGGTGAGCCGGGGCCGCAGGTTCCCCCCGGCCTCGGCGGGCGGGGCTGCCAGCAACTGCCCGTACAGGGCGGTCAATTCAGGACCCGGATCGGTGCCGAGCCCGTCGGCGAGGGTCCGGCGGACGTCCTCGTACGCGGCGAGGGCATCGGCCTGGCGGCCCTCGGCGCGCAGGGCGCGGATCAGCTGGACGCGGAAGGTTTCGTCGTACGGGTGCGCCGTGGTCAGCTCTTCGAGCTCGGGTACGAGGGTGTCGGCGGCCCCGTACCTGAGGTCGGCCTCGATGCGCTGCCGCACGGCCGCGAGCCGCTGGGCCTCCGGGCGGACGCCCAGATCCCCCTCGGGAAGGTCCGCGAGCGCGGGACCCCGCCAGAGCGCCAGGGCTTCGCGGAACGTGCCGGCCGCGGCGCCGGGGTCGCCCGCGTCGAGCTGGGCGGTGCCGGTACGGACGAGGCGCTCGAAGACGTACAGATCGATGTCGTCCGGTACGGCGGCGAGCCGGTAGCCGGCGGGGGTGGACTCGACCGCGCCCTTGCCGAGCGCGCGGCGCAGCCGCGCGACGAGTGCCTGGAGCGCGGCGGGGGCGTCGTGCGGGGGCTCCGCGCCCCACACATCCCCCACGAGCTCCCGTACGCCGACGGACCGCCCGCCCCGGTACGCCAGCGCCCCCAGGAGCGCCCGCAGCCTCGGACCACCGACCGGAACGGGACCGCCGCGCTCGTCGCGAGCTTCGGTGACACCGAGGATGAGATACCGCACGGCCCCATTCTCGCGACGCGGCACGGGGGGTGCGCGTGCTTTTCCGCGGCGTGGCGTTGCCGCGGGCCGTGACGCCGCGCAGGGTGGACTCATGACCCCATCGAGCGGGACTCCGCGATCCGTGCCTGTCGTCCGGCGCGGGCCCGATCCGGCCGACAGCGTGATCTGGGAGCCCAGTGAACGCTGGGTGCGCGGGACGAAGGACGACGTCACGGTCGTCGACAGCCACCGGCCGATTCTCGTGTGGGAGCCCGGCCGTCCCGTACCGCTGTACGCCTTCCCCGCCGAGGACGTCCGCACGGACCTGCTGCGAAGGACCGAACGGCCCGCGACCCGGCGTCACGCGGGAGCCACGGCCTTCTACGACCTCGTGCTCGACGACCGGATCATCAAGGCGGCGGCCTGGACGTATCCCGGTGAGGAGCTGGCCGGTCACATCTGTTTCGAGTGGTTCGGGCGGGACGTGCTCGAGCACTGGTACGAAGAGGAGGAGGAGATCTTCGTGCACCCTCGTGACCCTCACAAACGGGTGGACGCGCTGCCCAGCACCCGTCACGTCCAGGTCGAGATCGCGGGCACGGTCGTCGCGGACACGCGTACGCCGGTGCTCCTGTTCGAGACGCATCTGCCGGTCCGCTACTACTTCCCGCGCGAGGACGTCCGCCTCGATCTCTTCACCCGGACCGACTCACGGACTCGCTGCCCGTACAAGGGTGTGGCGACCGAATACTGGTCGTGGGCGGGCGCCGACGACGTACGGCCCGACATCGCCTGGAGCTATCCCGATCCGCTGCCGGCCGTGAACGTCATC
Source organism: Streptomyces sp. NPDC054841 (assembly GCF_053611045.1). NCBI lineage: Bacteria > Bacillati > Actinomycetota > Actinomycetes > Kitasatosporales > Streptomycetaceae > Streptomyces > Streptomyces sp. NPDC054841. The sequence continues at coordinate 13,413 of NZ_JBSGZO010000228.1, forward strand.
AAGGGCATGGTGGCCTTTTACAACGAGTCCGTCGACATCATCGTCGACGGAGAGCGGCAGGAACGCCCGGTCACACTCTTCAGCAAACCGCCACGCTAAGGGCTGTCCCGTAATCCCCGGCGGGCGCACGACGACAGCTACGGCACCTCGCTGCGTTGTCGGATCGCCCGAATACGCCCAGTATGAGG
>NZ_JBSGZO010000229.1:0-13489 GCF_053611045.1 Streptomyces sp. NPDC054841
TCTCTGGCTCGACCAGCTGGTGGTCCCGCTGGTCGAGATTGACGAAGATCATTCCGTACCTGATGACACAGCGAATGGGTTGTGGGGCCCCGCGGGGCCTGCGCAGGCAGCGAAACGCGTGGATCTCCTCGTCCTCACCGCGATTGATCACGATGGGCTCGCCGAAGAGGGTGACCATCAACGACGAATCGCCACGATGGGGGATGGCCGTGATGAGGTCGATGAAATGCCACCCGGAGCGGTAAGCGGTCGCCATCTCGCGCCGGAATACGCGATCGTCGGGCGGGGTTGTCATGCGTCACTGCCCACCGGAGCGAGGCCGCCCCAGGAGGGTTCCACGTTGCAGCTTGGGACAGCGAGAGCATCGGCTGCCGCAGCGGCTGTGGCGCCGCGTGCACGAACCATCCTGGTCATGACCGATCTCCACCTCGTTGGTCGATACCTCCCCCCGCGGCTACGACGATGGCTCATTCAGAACCCCTTTACCAGCGGCGGCAGGCCTCATGTTCCTGCTTGTGCAAGATCATGGGGGTGTCCCATCAGTACTCGAAGCGGAGCGAAAGCAGGCATAGGCGTCACGGGTGCTGGCGCAATTGCGCGTGAACCAGAGCCGCAGGCCCCCGCGGGAACTCAGGCCACAGCCCACGGCTCAGCACTCCAGCCCGACAGTTCCTTGTCCAGCCATTCCTCGACGGTCCGCCGCCAAGGGTCGGTGGAGTCGCTGTAGATTCCAGTCGGTCCTGGACCGCATTCGGGTGCCGCGCGTGGGCACCGGCCGGCCGCGTCGCCGACCGGACCGAGTACGCGCGGACAGGGCATACGGCTCCCGAGACAACCCCGACTACCTGCGTCGACGCGGGATCCGCTGCACAATCCCGGAGAAGTCCGACCAGATCCGCAACCACAACCGCAAGAGGCTGGGCGCCCGCGGCGGTCGCCCGCCGAAGTTCGACAAGGCTGACTACCGCGAGCGCCACGCGGTCGAGTGCGGGATCAACCGCCTCAAGCGCCACCGGGCCGTGGCCACGAGGTGCGACAAGCTGGCGGTCCGCTACGAGGCCACGGTCACCATCGCCGTTATCAACGAGTGGCCGTAATCGTTACAATGATCCGCGAATCTCTGAGCCGGCGTGTGACCCTCCTATCCAGAAGGTCAAAGCCTTCCGTCTACCTCCCAGCGACCGCCGCATCGCATTGACCAGCCGCATCTGCGCCTGAGCCACCTCCGCGCTCGCCTCCCGGAACTCCTCTTCGCCGAGTGGCGTGTGGACGGGATCGGCTTCTCGCACTACGCGGTCCAAGAAGCGGTCGACCGACTGACCAAAGCTGTCCACCTCGGCCGCAACCTCTGCGGGAGCGATCAAGCTGACCCGCGTCAGAACGGCGCTCCACTCGGCCCAGTCGTAGTCCCAGCCGCAACGGTCGGCGTGTGCGCGCTTGATCACCATCGTGAACTTGGCGTAGTGACTGAGGAGTTCCTGGTAAGCAACCAGCTGCTGGTCCCGCGACCACTGATGGTCCTGGCCTCGTCTGGTGACGATCCCGCCTACCAGCACGCCAACGGTCGCCGAGGCCGCTCCCGCAGCGGTCGTGATCAGCGCTTCCAGCAATTCCACTCCAGCCCTCGTGCCCAGCAACTGCCGCTCGACCCGCAATGGGAACGTAGCATCGGTGCATGTTGGCGCGTCAGGGCATGCGATGGCCTGGGGCCGGAATCGTTGTGGTCGTCGTTCTCCGGCACCTGACCGTGGCCGTAGTGACCACCGCGCGAGGCCCAAACCCGCTCGCTGCGGTTCGCCTTCCACGTCGGCTTGCCCATCGGCCAGTCGTCGGGGACGCCCCAGCTGCGCGACCACGTGAGGATCTTGTCGAGTCCCTTGGCGGACGTGTCACTTACGGTGGCGTACGACTTGCCGTTGATCCGGCAGTGCGGGAAGAAGAGCGTGTCGACCTGGAGCACAACCCGCCCAGCCCGCTTGGTACGCGTACCGCCCCGCGAGTCCACGACGCTCTTGCTTCGCGAGTTCGCCGGATAGACCTGAGCGATCCCGCCGGTGAACGGGTCCCAGAGCAGATGCGGCGCGGAAGCGCGGCCTCCGACGGTGAAGTAGCCCACCAGGGCATCGAACGGCACGAGATCAGCTGACTTGGCCACGGTCGCATTCCTGTCCCAGGTGATGTGCCAGATCACCTTGGGCGGGTGATGGGTGTCGGTCGGTGCCGTGTCACCAAGCGGATGCCTTTCGGCTCCGGGCAGCCACAGACCGGGCATGGCCCGTCCTGCTTCTCCCCCGCGCCTGCACAGCCAGCCCCTGGCTGGCCTGGGCGCAGTACCACGCCCACCCGGCCGGCCGAAGCCCGCGGCTGGGGACGTAACATCCGCTTCGCCGTCAACCGCGGCCTGGTCCACCTCCTCACCGGCTACGTCGAGGTCGACGTCATCCGGCACACCGACCTCTTCACTCCGCTGCGGGCCCTCGACCTGCCGGTCGGCCACATCGTCACGGTCGTGGAGGAGATGGGCATCTTCGAGGACGACAGCAAACCCTCCTTCGAACGCTGGCTCGCCCAGAGACTGGAGGAACTCTCACCCGGCATCCGCTCGGAGGCCGAACGTTGGACCCGCGTCCTGCACAAGGGCGGCCCGCGCAGCGTGCCACGACGAGAAGGAACGGTCTGGCTGTACCTCAACCGGATACGCCCGGCGTTGCTGGAATCGTCGGACCGCTACGACCACCTGCGGGAGGTGACCCGCTCCGAGTGACAGCAGCGTTCCCGAACACGGAGCTGGTCCACACCCCGGTGAACCCTCCTGGTTGAACCAGGTGGAGATCTTCTTCTTCGTCGCGCAGCGCAAGGTCGTCCCGCCCAACGATTTCACCGGCCTTGCCCAGGTCGCAGGGACGGCTCCGAGCCTTCGAAGACCGCTGGAAACGCCACGGCACAGCCATCCCAGTGGGGATGCACCACCTCCGACCTGGACGATCTACTGGCCAGGCTCAACCGGCACACCACCGATACCCCGCAGGAGCCTTCGTCGCCCTGGCAGCTTGATCAACCCCCAAGGACTTCGAGCTTCGACCACTCACTACGCGCCGCGTCCCCCTCAGCCGGTGCCCGGCATGGCGCCCTGCTCAACGTCGAACCGGCCGGGCGCCGGCACGGAGACAAGACCGCCTCGGCAGTTCGGGCAGCGGCCCCAGCGCCGAGACTCCGCGTCGGGCAGCGGCGCACCGCAGTCCAGGCAGCGGACTACGGGGCGGTACCGGGTGACCAGAACGGGCCGCCCGGTCTACTGATCGTCGCAAGGCCGGTTCACGGACATCCCCGGCGGCACGCAGGCCCGCTGCTGTCGGAGCGCCGGGGAACAGCTGAGCTCGGCTACGGGTCACGCATCGGGGTCGAACGGGATGCCAGCCGGCTTGGCCTCGGCGAGGTGGCTCGCGAAGCTGCCATCCTTGAGCCCGAAGTGGGCGCTGCCGAAGTCGGCCTGGATGAGCTTGTCACGCAGGCCCGCCGGGTAGCCGTTCCAGCCGACGAGCTTGGGGAACTGCCAGGTGTGCTGGTGGTTCTCCGGCGGTTCGTCGTTGGAGTTGGCGGGTCGGAAACAGTGGGTGCTCACACCGTCCTTGTGGTACACGACTTTCGGGTGTGTGCCGTCCCAGCGGATCTGGTCGCGCGGGTAGATGTTGAAATCTCCGTGGGCAGAGGTGGCGACGTATTTCGCCTGGTTGTTCTCTACCCAGACCACGACGTGCTCCCAGTCGTGGCGGTGCCCGCCGAGGCTGATGCCGGGGATGGCCTGGTCCTTCTCGAAGTAGAGCCCGTAGATGATGGCGCACCAGCCGTTGTTGCACTTGGCGCGCGAGTACCCGTTGGTGTTGACGAGGTCTGACGCGTCCCGGCAGTTGCCGTTGAGGGCCCCGGTGGGCTTCAGACCGGGGTTGATGGTGCCGTCGGGGCCGATGGCCGGCGTCGAGTAACAGCCGTCGGTGTCGTAGTCGAAGGCCGGCTGGAACGTCTGATCCAGCGTGTCCGCGTTGGCCGGCAGGGCGGCCGGCGGCGCGGCGAAAGCAGTGTTCGGAACGGCGAGCACCAGCGCGAACGCGCCGGCGAGGCTGAGCGAAGCCCTGCGGATTCTGGAGCTCTGCTGCACCAAGTCCTCCTGGAGACCGCGGTGTGGGGTACCCGATCCATTGACATGTCCGCCACAGCCTTCAGGTGTTTCGGCGGAATGCCAAGAGGCGTGCGGTGACTATGCGATGAAGGGTGGACCAAGAGCGGGACGCGGTCCCGGTGAGCGCGCCTCTTGCGTTTCCCGCGCGACCCTGGCCGCGCCTCCGGTGCGGCCTCCGGCAGGTGGCTCCCGCCCTCGTTCTCCTCCGTCGGGGACACACGGGTGCCGGTCTTGTCGCAGGTGCACTCGGCTTCGGGGTCCTGAACGCGGGCCATGCACATGGACATCAGGAACAGCTCGCCATCGGGGCCGGCCCACCAGTGGCAGTCGGCCGGAACGGTGACCTCGGTGCCCGCGACGGGGGCGTCACGGTCGCCTGGCGCGGTCTGGGCTGTGGTCACCGAGCCCGCGGGCGACGATATTGAGGCGCTGTTCACAGGCGCGGGCGGCTTGCGCGTCGTCCGGGGGCGGGGGGCAGCGGCTTGTACGCGAGGTCTTCCGGATCGCTCACCCCGGCCGCGTTCCTCCCGGCCCGCCAAGCGAGCACCGGGCAGGTCGAGGGGTGGGAGCCGAAGCGCATCTTCACCTTGCGCGGGGCGGTCGGTCCTGGAGGCCCGGGCGGCGAAGCAGGGGCAGGGGCAGGGGCAGGGTGTGGGTCAGTTCGCGGGCGAAGCAGCAAGCATCACTGACGAGGGTGAAAACTGGTGTGGCAGCAGTCAAGTTGCTGCCACACCAGATGAGTTTGGGCCCCAGCTCGTCGGCGCAAGCCCCGAGGAACACCCGTGTACGGCTTCACGCATCCGCGCGAAGCTCGCCGAGGAGCCACCGCGAGAACTTCACCGAGGCGGGGGTGGCCCCATGGACAGCGTCGTACATGGGGCCGCCGCCGTTTCATCGACCAACCAGTCGAGCACGAGCTGGACCGGTCCCGCAGGGCCTCCCTGCGCGAGCAGACGGCGGACTGTGACACAGCACCGACGACACGGCCGGTTCTCAGCCCACAGGCGTGGCTGTCCGGGGACGTTCGAGCGCATCCGCCACATGCTTTCCGTGGGTCAGTTCGTGAGCTCGCTCTTGTAGAAGATGCTCGAATCGAATGTCGCGGGACTTCCGCTGACCTTGGCGGAAAAGCCGAAGGCGAGTCTCGGGCCGCTGGAGTCCCGCCAGATGGCGATTCCCTCCGGTTCTCGGCCCGGCAGGGACTGCCCCGCATTGGTGAGGAACTTCTCCTCGTACGATCCACCAGTCTTGTTCATGTCCAAGCGGACGAGGTACGAGGCCGTGCCTGAACCTCCGTAGAGGAGATAGGCGTACTGGCCGTATGCCGTGATGCCCTGGAACAGGTGGGAGTCGCTGAGGCCGAGTTCATCGTTGTTCGGGATCGCGCGCTCGATGAGGCGATTCCCGTCGCCGAGATTACCGTTGACGGCGTCGGCGAGAGAGAACAACACGATGCGCCACTCTCGCGATTCGGACGTAGCCGTCGCGTAGCGGATCAGCAGCCGGTTCGTGTAGGGGTCGATCGCCGGTCGCGGAAGGTCTCGGTAGCTCGAGATCGTCGGCGTCCGGTCGTAGATGGATGAGGAGCCGTAGTCGAGGGTCCCGCCGTCCCGGTACCGGAATCGGGCAAGCCGTCGGCCGGCGCCCCTAACCGAGTCGCCTTCGAGCCATAGAAACGGAACCGCCCCGCTCACCGGTTCGACACACATCGAGGAGGCATGACCAAAACCGTGAAGCGCCATGGTGCCCAGCACGTTGCCGTGCAGGTCGGTCTTGTTCATCCATACATCGCCGGTGTCGCTCCCCGGCTTGCCCTGGGCGATGTAGAGGTGGCCGTTGAAATGGTCGTAGGCGAAGGACTGCATCGCCCAATAGGGCTGGTGGAGAGTCTTCCGCCAGACAGGGTTGCCACCCGCACCGCTGAAAACAAAATGGCTGGAGCCGGGAACAGTTGCGCTCGCCGGTGCTGCAGCGAGCACGGGGAGGCTACCGGCCGCCGCGGCCGTGGCCAGCCCTGCGCCGGTTCTCAGAAGCCCGCGCCGGGTCGTTCCGCTTGGTCTGTCGTCCTGGGATGCATCTCTCAACGCCCTTAAGTTCCTTGCTACTTGGAAATGAATCCCCACAACCTAGTTAGCGACGCCGCACATGTCGAGAAGCACCTGGGGAAGTCCAGCCCGCCAACACGGAGTTCGGTGCAGGAAGGACCGCAAAGAACCTTCTGCACGGCGCTTAGCTCGGACCCTCGGCGAGATCAACGCCCACGGCTCAGATCATCGGCGTCAAAGTATGTTGCGCCCGGTGCTCGCAGCCCCGCCCACATGCCCCAAGTACGCCCAGCAGATGAAGGGCGGCGGCTTCGTCCTCTCCGGCCGTGAACTACTGCCGCTTCAACCAACGTTTACCCTGTCGGGTGGTCTGGGACGATGGGCCACATGGACGAGGAAGTCATTCCAATTCTTTACGTCGAGGATGCTGCTGCGGCGGTCGCGTGGTACGGCCGTCTGGGCTTCACCCAGCATTGGGAGCATCGCTTTGAGCCGGGACTTCCCGCGTTCGTGGAGGTGGCCCGTGGCCGGGTGAGGTTGTTCTTGTCAGAGCACAAAGGCGACGCCCGTCCCGACACGTTGATCTACCTCCGGGTCCGTGAAGTCGACGCCGTCGCGAACGAGTTCGGTGTCCAGGCGAAGGACACTCCATGGGCACGCGAGATTGAGCTGCGTGATCCTGACGGCAACCGCCTGCGGGTAGGCACTGCGTCGGAATGAACGCTGCCGGTAGCGCGAGGCAGCGAAACTGTGCTGGTGGCAGAACGAGTACGCGTCCGAGAGATCGGTGATGACGAGGCCAGGCGGTTGCTGCGGATCGCATGCCCTTACTCGCCACCTTCACCACTCACTGCAAGAACGAACCATTGCCGAAGACGAGCGACACCGACGAAATCCAGGGAACCTCATCAGTGTCGGCGAGGAGGCCAAGAGCCTTTGTCGCAGGGACGTCGTAGCAGACGACGAGTGCGTCACCATCGGCGAACGCCTCGGCTGGTCGCTGGACGAAGACCCACACATGAGTGCCTTCCGCCCCTTGCGTCCCGTCTTCTACAACGCCATCGCCCCTTTCCTCACACGGGTACCTGGCAGGCGGCAGAGGATGATCAGGGCTAACGCCCACTGGCATGCGTCCCGACCACCCGCGTGTGCGCGAGCGCTCGCTCCACTTCGCCGGGCGGAACACCCGTCAGCGTTCGGTCTCCTGTTCCACCCCGGGGCCGGGGACGCGGTCGAGGAGTTCCGCGAGGACGTCGAGCCGCAGCGCCGCACGAGGGACGTCGGTGGGCGTGATGCTGCCCGGGGGCGGCGGCTGGAACACGGGCGCCGGTTCCACGCCGAGCGCCGTCATCCGGTCAAGGATGCGCTGTTGGAACTCCTCCGGTGAGGTGTACGGGCAGACGATGTCCCGCGGATCGAAGATCGTCCATGACAACTCGTCGTCCTCGTCGCGAGTCGGCAGATCGAACCAGGCCACACGCGTCACGGAGGGATCCGGCAGGGGAGAACGGAGCGCGGCCATCGGCCGCGCCCAGCGATGGATGCCCCGCCTCAACATGCCGCCCACGCCGTCGCTCTCCGGCCACGCCGCCGGGGGCGCCACGGCGAGATAGCCGACGCCCTGCTCGAGGTCCGGCCGGTCGGCGTCTTCGGCCACCTCGTAGGACCACCGCTTCCTGTTCCACCGCCACAGACGCGGGGACTCGCCGACCCGGATCAGGGTCAGCTCCCAGTCCGGTCGGTAGGTCCGCTTGACGTAGAGCCCGCCGGGTTTGAGCTGCGCGAACAGCATGGTCCTCCCCCTCGGCCGGCCAGGCGCCGACCGTTGTCTCCCCACTTGCAGCTTAGGGGGCTTCGCTCGTGCTTTGCCGGTGGGGCTGCCATGCGGATGAGGGTGAGGCCGTCGAAATCGATAGGGACGGGCGGGGGCGCTCACGCGGTGGCCGCCGGGGCGAGGCTGAGCAGGCCTGCTCCGTACGGTTTGCCGCGGCCGATGCCGGTCAGGACGGCGTCGGTGAGGGCCGCCGGGTCGGTGACGGTCGCGGTTCCGTCGTAGCGCAGCAGGCTGTCTCGCATGGGTGGGGCGTCCTTGACGCCGCCGGTCAGCAGATGCCGGGTCAGCGCCGGGAGCCTCGGGTGGAACGCCTCGCTGCTCTGTCGGGCCATGAGATGCAGGTCACCCTCGGCGGAGTCGGGCTTGAGCCCGCCCTTGCGTGCGGCCTCGGCCAGTGCGGCGCCCAGGCTCGGGCGCCGGTACCCGTTGGCGGGCATCGCCTTGGCGTCCTGCGCCGCGGCCTCGCGGGCGGAGAGCGGCCGAGCGGCGATCAGAGCGGCCACCGCGACTGACTCTCTGTCAGGGGGCGGGTTCGTCGTGCCGAGACCTGTGGAACACCGCGGGGGCCGTCCAGCCACGCAGCGTGGCGAGGATCGTCGATCGGAATGCGGCTTCTGCTGTGGGGGCGTCGAGGGCCCCGGCGAGTTCGAGTGTCACAAGCCCATGCAGGGTCACCCAGAGTGAGACGGCGATCGCCGTCGCTTCGCCGTCGAGGACGGACTCTGTCACGGCGCGATCGATCGCCGCGATGAGCGGCCGGACGGGGTCACCGGCACCGACCGCTCCTGACGGCTTGAAGGTTTGCACTCCCCCGAACAGCACTGAGTAGAGGTGGCTGCGTTCGCGTCCCCATCGTCGGTATGCGGCGGCCAGTGCGTAGATGTCTGCGAGGGGATCCGCAGAGGTCGGCACCGCCGTCAGGGCCTGGAACAGGCTGGCGACGGCTCTGTCGCGTACCGCTCCGATCAGTCCTTCCTTATCGCCGAACAGGGAGTACACCGCCGCCGTTGACGTCTCGGCGGCAGCGGCCACGGCGCGGACTGTGACCGACTCCTGCGGACGGGTGGCGAGCAGCTCTGTCGCGCACTCCACGAGTCGCTCTTTGACGGTCGCGTCGTTTGTTCTCGGCCTACCCATGACGAGAAGCCTACCTCCTTTGGTAACGTCGTTTTGAAACAGCGTTCTGAAACTTCGGAGGTCCGCCGTGCCCACGTTCGCCATACGCCTTGCTCGCTTCACCGGACGCTTACTACTGGCCCTGGCCGCCGTCGCGACGCTGGTCGTCGTCTTTCTCGTTGCGATCGTCCTCACGGACGGGTCAGGCTCCGGGCTCGGCGCATGGTTGACGGCCCTTGGAGCCGGGGCTGTCGCCGCAATGTGGCGGGGTCGGCGTCGTACCCGGGCGGCGCGGCTCGCGCCGTTCCTGCCGGTGGTTGTCGCGGCAGCGTTGACGGCGTCGGTCTGCATCCCGACCGTGCCCACGGCCCGGCGGTATCCGCCCGCCCTGCCATTCGTGGCCACGCAGTACTGGAGCCTGGCCACAGGCAGTCGGGTCGCGGTGTATCACTACCCGCCCGCGAACGCCGGCACCCGACGCCCCATTCCGTTCGTGTACCTCAACGGCGGGCCAGTTCGCGGCATCTCGGTTCTTGACCACCGTTTCCTGCAGCTCCTGGCGCGACAGGGCTACGACGTCTACGCCTACGAACAGGCCGGCGGCGGGCGAAGCGACCTGCTCCCCATGGGGCAGTACACGATCTCCAGGTCGGTGCGCGACCTCGCCGCTTTCGTCGACCGCCTGGACAAGGGCACTGTCGACATCCTCGGATTCTCGTCAGGCGCGGTTGTGCTCACGCGAGCCCTGGCCGACCCGCGCGTCGCTGCACGCTTGCACCGGGCGATCATCGCTGAGCCCGGACCGATGGACGGCCCCACCGCGCAGATCACCGGTCACAAAGGCCAACCATCCGCGCGCGGCCTCGCGCCGGCCATGACCGGACCGCGGTCCACACGCATCCCGCGGTACGCCGCCGCATTCGGCCTCATGCGACTCGGACTCCTCACCCCCGACACCGGGCTGATCGGACAGGCCGAAGGCGACAACGCGTTCACCGCCGCTGACCTCGGCAGCGACACCGCATCCGCCTACTGCGCGCGCGACGCGCACCGCATCCCGACCGAGGACACGGCACAGAACTTCTCCTTCAGCCCCGCCGCTAGCCTCCGCGTCCAGCAGACGACCAAGGACTCACCCTCCATCGCCCCGCAACTGAGGCGCTCCCGGATCCCCGCGATGCTGATGATCGCCGAGTGCTCCTCCCAGGTCCGTCAATGGGCGACCGCCGTCCTTGCCGATGATCCCGCCATCCAGCGCACGCAGTACATGCCTGGAGTCGGACACCACATGTGGAACGGCCTTGACGACAACAACGACCGAGCCGCCGCCGTCATCACCGCATTCCTTCAGGACAAGCCCGCACCCCTGCCGAACTACCCGACCCGCGACGAGATCCCCACGTTCTTGCGCGACCACAAGTGAAGACCCTGCAGCCCGTCTCCGGCATCGGCGGGCGAACGCTCGAGGCCGCTTGGCCCTGCGTCAGATACGGCCACAGAGTGTTCGCCATAGGGACGGCCTCATAGACCATGTCCTATGTGGTAGTCGCTCGTTGTGCTTGCACAGAACTCCGCCCCAGACCCCGGTATGCCGGAAGCCTGGCGCCTCCGAGCCTGGGCGCAGGGCCGGACGCAACCGCCCCTTTCGGGTGAGGGAAAGGGCGCCTTGTCCGGGACATCGGCTGAAGATCGCTAGCGTCGGGAGCGGCCCATTCGCCAGGTCGAGGGAGGGCAGCATGCGTTCGGACACCCCGCGCAGGGTCATGGCGGCCGGCACTCCGGGTGCGAGTGGAGTGACACGGATGACCACGTACGTTCCTCTTACCGAGTGTGGCCGCAGGAACGCTTCCGTCGCCGGCCGCCGACCCTGACACCTGCGCCCCGTGGCGCCCGATTTCCCCTGAACCGAGCGAGGTCATGGAGATGAACAAGCGATTCGTCATCGGCCCCCTGATCGCCGGTACGGCAGTGGCAGGACTCGCAGCACTCGCCGTCCCGGTACTGGCTGCTCCAGCAGAGACTCCGACGGCTGTCCAGGCCGCTTTGGTCAGCACTCCTCGGATGCTCGGCAGCTACGCGCTGGGCCACGAGTCCGTGAAGAAGGAACAGGCTGCCCAGCAGGCGGCGAAGGTCACGGAGGACAACGCCGCCGCGGCCGATGAGCCCATCAGAGGCGAGAAGTCCTGGGACGCCAGGAAGCTCGGGCGTAATCATGTCACCACCACCGTGACGTACCCGATGAAGCCGCCGGTCGGCGGTGACCACCACCCGACGTGGATGAACTGCGACGGCAACGTCTACGACGAGCCGATCCCCGAAGTGAACGCCGTGCACTCTCTGGAGCACGGCGCCGTGTGGGTGACGTACAACGACAAGGCCCCGGCCGCCGACGTGCACAAGCTCAAGGAGAAGGTCGGCCAGATCTCCTACTCGATGATGAGCCCGGTGAAGGACCAGGCCGGGGCCATCATGCTCACCGCCTGGGGCAAGCAGGTCACGGTCGGCAGCGCGGACGACCCGCGGGTGGACCAGTTCCTCACCAAGTACGTGCAGGGTCCGCAGACACCCGAGCCGGGTGCCACGTGCACGGGCGGACTGACCGGGTGAGGACCTGGACGAGGGTCCGTGGGCTCGCCGTCACGGCCGTCACGCCGGTGCTGCTGTTCGCGGGCGCGGCCACCGTCGCGTCCGCCGGCGGCGACGACGGCCACCAGGCCGGGCACGGGGGCACGGCGGCCGCCCCCGCGCCGGACTCGCCCGACGCCGGCTTCGCCCGCGACATGGCCGTCCACCACCAGCAGGCGGTGGAGATGTCCTTCATCGTCCGCGACCGCACCCAGGACGAAGAGCTACGGCGGCTCGCCTACGACATCGCCAACACCCAGGCCACCCAGCGCGGCATGCTGCTGGGCTGGCTGGACCTGTGGGAACTGCCGAAAGTCGCACCCGGAACGGCACCCATGGCCTGGATGACGGCTTCCGGAAGCAGCGAGGGCCATGGCGGTTACGAAGATCATGGCAGTCACCAGGTCCGTAGGGGTTCGCTGATGCCCGGCATGGCCACCCAGGCGGAGTTGGAGCATCTGGCGAAGGCGAGCGGCAGGCAGGCCGAAGTGCTCTTCCTGCAGCTGATGACCGACCACCACAATGGCGGCATCACGATGGCACGGGGCTGTGCGGACCTGTGCACCGTGCCGCAGGAGAAGGCCCTCGCCCGCAAGATGCTCGACACCCAGCAGTCCGAGACGGACCTGATGGCGGACATGCTCAGACAGCGGAACTCTGCGCCACGGCCCTGATCCCCTCCGCACACCCAGCGCGAGCACGCGGCGTACCTGCTCAGCCGACGGGGCGTCAGCGATCAACTCGCCGACTGCCAGCAGGGAGGTTGCTCCGGGCGGAACCGCTCTTGGGGAGGATCAGCGGAGTTCGACGGTGATGCCGACCCGTGCGAGCAGCCGGAGGACGTCGTCGACGTACGATGTCTCGCCCGCCGTGTCCACGCTCACCGAGGCGAGCGCGCGTCGGGCCACCTCGGCATCGTGCCAGACCAGCGTGAACGGCGTGGGCGGCCACTCCCCGCCGCACTGGCAACCGCGCAACACGCCCCAGCACTGGTGGTGATGGACGCCGGGGCCCGCAACCGCCTCGCCCAGCGCGCACGCCAGCGCCGACACATCGGTGACGTGCCGGCCGTCGAGGTGCCGCACAGGGTCGGCCAGTGGCTGGCCGACGCCCTGACGGGCGGCGGCGAAGGCGGCCCACTCAGCCCGGCCCTCGGGCGGGAACGCGGCCCACGAGCCGGCTCGGTCGGCGGCCCCTCGAACCAGGCGTCCCACACCGGACGGACCCCAGGCACGGGCCGGACGGCCGGGCCCTCGCGCAGCCACAGGTCCACGAGGGCCCCGCCAAGTGCGGACGGGCGGGAGGTGACGACCTCCAGGGGCATGTGCTCCTGGAGGCGCATGACACGACCGGACCGGTCCACGGCGAGCAGCATGACGTGATCGCCGTCGCCGCGCGGGCGCACCAGCCGACGCAGCAGCCGCTCACCGGGCTCGCAGCCGATCAGTCGCACCGGCGGCGCGGAGAGGAGGGGGCGGTTGGCGTACAGGCCCTCGACCCGACGGCACTCGCCCAGGCCAGCGCCGCCCGCGATGAACAGCAGCCAACGGGCGTCCGCGGGCCCGGTGCGCCGCCACACCGGGCTGTCGACCTCGGCCTCGACGACCACGTCGACCAGCGACGCGTCGAGGGCGGAGGGGCGGCAGCCGAGCAGGACGGGGGCGAGCAGCTCCCAGTGGTGCGCGTCGTAGG
>NZ_JBSGZO010000230.1:0-7168 GCF_053611045.1 Streptomyces sp. NPDC054841
TGCCGTGGCCGGTCGCGGGTGGGGGCCCGAGGCCGGCTCCGGGACGGGCTCGACGACGGGCTCCGGGACCGGCTCGACGATGGGCACCGGAACGGGCTCGACGATCGGCTGCGGGATCGGCTCGGGGACCGGCTCCGGCAGTGCGCCCGCGGCCGCGCGTTCGTCGGGCGGGGTCTGGCGCTCCGGGAGCAGCTCCGTCACCGCCTGGCGGTGGGCCTCGCTCGTCGCGTCGTCGTACGGGTCGGGCGTCGCCGGCACCTGGAGCCGGAGGACCCCGCCCGTCCCCAGCCGTGCGTAACCGCGCCCGGCCGGGACGTGGGGTGCGGGCGTGGTGTGCGGCGGAACGCCGAGCACCGTCTCCACCTGGTCGGGCGTGGCCGGGCCCAGCACGATGCGGGCGCGGGTGTGCGTCCGTACCGTCTCGCTCAGGAAGTCCATGCAGTCGAACTGATCGGCCACGATCACCGTGACCTGCGCAGCCCTGCCGTGCCGCAACGGCACCTGGAGCAGCTGCTGAGGGTCGGTCCGCCCGTCGGCGGCCGCGAGATGGCTGAACACGCTGGGCCGGTCGAGCAGGATCCACAGCGGGCGCTTGGTGTCGTCGGGGGCGGGGTGACCGGCCTGCCGGGCCCGGTTCGCGGCGATGAGCCGCCGCTCCGTCTCGTGCGCCGCCCACTCCAGGCTCGCGAGCGCTCCGGCCAGCCCGCATTCGACGGCGAGCACGCCGGCCCGCCCCGTCAGACAGGCGTACTCGCCCGTCCCGCTGCCCTCCACGATCAGCACATCCCCGTACGGCAGCGCCTGCAGGGCGATCGAGCGCAGCAGCGTCGTGGTCCCGCTGCCGGGGTGGCCGACGGCCAGCAGATGGGGCTCCGTCGAGCGGGGGCCGGTGCGCCACATCACGGGCGGCGCGTCCTGCACACGGCCGCCGTCGACGACCGGCACGGTGCGCTGGACGGCGCCCGGATCGGTGAAGCCCAGCACCACCTCACCGGGAGTGGTGACGAAGCGCTGGGCGGCGATGGTGGTGGGCAGGGCGGGGAGCACGCTCATCAGGAGCTGGTTGCCCTCCTCGTCCCACTCGAAGTGGTACTCGCGCCCCCGGCCGGACTTGGTGTGCAGCAGCTGCTCGATCCGGGCGCGCGCCTCCGCCTCGCTGTCGGTGAAGTAGGCCGGGTAGCCCACCCGCAGCCGGGTCAGCCGGCCGTCGCCGTCGAACTCGTGGTCGCTGAACGCCTTCGCCCACTCCCCGCCGTGGCTGAACAGCGGACTCGGGTCCTCCGGGACGGAGAAGTACGGGACGAGCGCCTCGTAGAGCGCCCGCAGCCGCTTCAGCTCCGCCTCGTCGGGCCCGGTCCGCACCGGCGTGGATTCGCGCCCCTTCCACGCCGCCAGCCCCATCACCGTGATCAGGCCGAGCAGCGGCCCGTACGGGACGAGGGCGACCAGCAGCGCACCGGCTGCCGCCAGGAACAGCGTGGGGCCACGCCGTTCCTTGGGCGTGTCGGCCCATTTGCGCCGTCCCGCGGCGGTCAGCCGCCGCAGACCGCGGCTGACCGTGATGAGCGGATGGAGGACGTCGGTGGCGCTGTCGGCGGCCGTCCGCGCGAGCTCTCGGCTGCGTGCGATCCGGTCGGTGCCGCTGCTCAGAATGCGGGGGAGTGGTCGCCGGGCCACGTGGTTCTCCTGCTCCTGGAGTTGTTGAAGGGGGCGCGTGGGGAGGTCAGAACTTGATCCCGCCCAAGAGGCTGGCGAGGCTCGCGCCTCCCGCTGTGATGCTCGGGGCGATGGCCGTGCCCGCGAGATAGAAGCCGAAGAGTGCGGAGATGAGCGCGTGCGACGCCTTCAGCCCGTCCTTCTTGAAGAACAGGAAGACGATGATTCCGAGCAGCACGACGCCTGACATGGACAGGATCATGAGGAGTTCTCCTGGTTGAGGGGACAGTCACCATGAGTTCTTCCATGCTCACAGGAGGTATCTATGCGATAAAAGCTGCATTCGGGTGAAAAATTGGTCTTTTCACTTGACTGGCGGATGCCGGATCGTTGCCCTGGGCGCGTTGATCTTGGGTCGGGCCCCATCCACGATCTTTGCCACGGCTGGGCGGGGTCATGTCCGCGACCGGGCAGTACCCTGTCGGTTCACTCGTACGGGGCCGCTCTGCCCGTACTCGGCACCAGGTCAACGCAGTGAAAGGCGGTCCGTCCGATGAGTGGGACTCCGGATCCCGAGGTGGTCGAGCTGGCGTCCAAGATCTTCGATCTGGCGCGTCAGGGAGACGCCGAGGCCCTCGCCGCCTACGTGGACGCCGGTGTTCCGGCAAACCTCACCAATGACAAGGGCGACTCCCTCGTGATGCTCGCCGCCTACCACGGCCACGCCCCGGCCGTGACGGCCCTCCTCGCCCGCGGAGCCGACGCGGACCGCGCCAACGACCGCGGCCAGACCCCGCTCGCCGGCGCAGTCTTCAAGGGCGAGGACGCGGTGATCCGCGCCCTCCTGGACGGCGGAGCCGATCCGGAAGCAGGAACTCCGTCCGCCGTGGATACTGCGCGGATGTTTGGGAAGACAGACCTCCTGGAGCTGTTCGGCGCCCAGTGAACGGGTGTTGAACACCAGGTGAGAGCGGCGCCGTAAATGTGGTCGCGGTGACGAAATGGCTGGGTCATCATGACGTCGGGCCCGCAAGGGGCCACCGACGAGAGGCAGAGGAAGATGGACTTCATCAGGCGGAAGACGACGGGCAGCCGATCATGTTGCTGCGCGGCCTAGGCGAACACACCCCCGGTTGCGTCGACAGCTTGATGTGAGGCACTTTCCATGTTCGAACCAGTCATAGCGCCGAGCGGCACCCTGCTCGGTCTGTTGCAGAGAGGACGCGGCGACGGCACGCTGCATGCGCTCGCCGCACCCCGCGCCGAAGCCCTCGCGGCCCTCAACCACTGCGTGCTGAGCGACCCCCGCCACGACTGGCAGGTCGAGAACCGCTCCCTCTACTACGCACGCCTCTACCTGGACCTGGGCGGCGGCCTCGAAGAGATCGAGTCCCACCTCTTCGGAGCCGAGGACCATTTCGACTCCGACGACGCACGGACCGGGCTCGCGCTCTCCGTGCTCGGCCACCTCGCCTCGTACGGACGTGACGACGCCCTCAGTCTGCTGCGCCGGTACGCCGCGGCGGGCTCGAATTGGGCCTGGGCCCTCGACGAGCTCGCGCTGCGCGACGACGACTCAGGGCTGCGCTCGCTCGCGGGACCCGTCCTCGGCCGCTTCCCGGCCACCCCGGAGGGCGATGCCGAGCTGGCCGCCGCCGTACGGGACGCGTTCGAGCCGCGGCCCTGGCGGCTGTGGGCCGAGGACCGGCGGGACGCGGTCGGAGCGCGCGTGCGCGCCGCCCAGGAACGCGGCTCCTTCGACCGCTGGCAGCGACAGCTGCGCCCGAGCGGGCCCCGTCCCGGCTGGAGCGTCCAGGCCGTCCTCGAGTGGGCCCAGCACGGACTGGAGCGCGGCAGCGCACTGCATGTGCCGGCCGCGCGCTGTCTCGGCGCGGTGGCCGGACCCGGTGACCGTCGGACGATCATCGAGGCGGCGCGCAGCGGTCCCGACGGCGCGCGCTGCGCCGCTCTGCACTACCTGGCCGAAGCACGGGATCCCGAGGTGCTCGACCTCATCGAGGCCGCGGCGCTCGACGCGTCCCGTGCGGTCGCCGAGGCCGCCGTCTGCGCGTTCGAGCGGATGTGCGGCGACGCCGCCGTCGACCGGGCGCGCGGCTGGGTCCACCGCCCCGACGCGCTCGGTGCCTCCGCAGCCGGCGTCCTCGCCTGCCGCGGAGGCGCCCAGGACGCCGAGTTGGTCCTCGGCGCCCTGCGCGAGACCGTCCGCGCCGAAGGGCCCGACGCCCCCCTGCTGTGGACCCTCGTCGACGGCACCGGCCGGCTCGGCATCGCCTGCGCGGCCCCCGTCCTGCGCCACGTCTACCGTGAGACCACGTCCTCGCAACTGCGCGGCCGCACGGCCCGCGCGCTCGCCACGACCGACCCCTCCTTCGCCACCGGCTTCGCCGTCGAATGCCTCTGGGACTGCGAGGAGACCACGAGAGAAGTCGCCGCTCTGCACGCCGAGACCGGTGACGCGCGGGTAGCGGAACGACTGCGCCGCCTCGCCGCCGACCCGGCCGAGGAGGCCGAGGTCCAGACGGCGGTCCGCAGCCGCATAGTGCCGGACGGGCCTCCGCTCTGACGCATCCCCTGCCCTGACCCGCCCCCGCTCCGGCATGTGCTGCCGCTCCGACGCATACCCCTGCCCCGGCGCGCGCACGGACCCGAGGCGTACCGCCGCCGCGACACATCCACCGCCGCGACGAGACGCCCACCGGCGTGAGTGCCCCGGGACGGCCCGGCGCGCGCTGTGACGACCAAGCACCGCGGCCGCCCCGCACACGGGGTTTGGACCGCCGTCGCCGACCGGCCGAAAGGGGCAGGCCGGGGCATCGCGGGGCAGGTCCGTACGACCGCCGGCGGGGCGGGTCCAAACGCTCATGGGACGTTTCACGGGCGGAAAGATCCACGTTGGCCGGACCACCCCCGGCACGACGAGAACACCCATATGCGTGTCGTCATCGTCACCGAATCCTTCCCGCCAGACGTCAATGGTGTGGCGCACTGCGCCCTGCAGACCGCCCGGCACCTCGCCGCGCGCGGTCATGATCCGCTCGTCATCGCCCCGACCGTGGCCGGGCCCGACATCGAAGCACCGTGCCCCGTCGTACGTGTGCCGTCCCTGCCGCTGCCCGGCTATCCACAGGTCCGCGTGGCCCTGCCCAGCCGGCGGCTGGCCGCGGCGCTCACCGCCCACCGGGCCGATGTCGTCCACCTCGCCAGCCCGTTCGTGCTCGGGGTGCGCGGGATGGGAGTCGCGGCGAAGCTCGGGCTCCCCGCCGTCGCCGTCTACCAGACCGACCTCGCCGGTTACGCCCGTACGTACATGGGCGCCGGCGAGGGCACAGCGTGGCGACGCATCCGTACCGTGCACACCGCCGCCGACCGGACCCTCGCGCCGTCCAGCGCCGCCGTGCGGGATCTCGAGGAGCACGGGGTGCCCCGGGTGCGGCTGTGGCCGCGCGGGGTCGACACCGAGCGCTTCCGGCCCGAGCTGAGGGACGAGGCGCTCCGCCGCGAGCTCGCCCCGAACGGCGAGACGATCGTCGGATACGTCGGCCGGCTGGCGCCCGAGAAGTGCGTCGAGCTGCTCGCCGGGGCCTGCGAACTCCCGGGCGTACGGGTCGTGGTCGTCGGCGACGGGCCGAGCGGCGCGTCGCTGCGCAGCGCACTCCCCGGCGCCGTGTTCCTCGGCCGCCGCACCGGCGACGACCTCGCCCGGATCTTCGCCTCGCTCGACGTCTTCGCGCACACCGGGCCGTACGAGACGTTCTGCCAGACCGTGCAGGAGGCCATGGCCAGCGGTCTGCCGGTCATCGCGCCCGCGGCCGGCGGGCCCCTGGACCTCGTCGACCACGGTCGCACCGGGCTGCTCGTCCCGCCGCACGACGTGCGCGAGGTGCGCGACGCGGTGGCGGCGCTCGTGGCGGACCCGGCGCGCCGGGAGGCGTACGGGCAGGCCGGGCGGGCCATGGTGGAGGGCCGGACCTGGGCCGCCGTCGGCGATCAGCTGCTCGGCCACTACGCCGAGGTGCTCCGGGACCGTACGGCGGTGGCGGCATGAGCGGGCTGCGGATCGTCCGGCTGGCGAACTTCGTGACGCCCGCGTCCGGGGGCCTGCGCACGGCCCTGAGAGAGCTGGGCCGCGGCTATCTGGCGGCCGGGCACGAGCCGGTGCTGGTCGTGCCCGGTGACGTGGAGAGCGACGAGACGACCTCCCAGGGGCGGGTCGTCACCATCCCCGGACCGGTCCTGCCGGGCACCGGCGGCTACCGCGTCCTGGCCGGCCGCACCCGGCTGCGGGAGCTCCTCGAGGAGATCGCACCCGACCGGCTGGAGGTCTCCGACCGCACCACGCTGCGGTGGACCGGAGAGTGGGCGCGCCGCCGCCGGATCCCCTCGGTGATGGTGTCCCACGAGACGGCGGACGGCGTGCTGCGCACCTGGGGCGTACCGGGCGCACTCGCCGAGCGCACCGCGGACCGGCTCAACCGGCGGAGCGCCTGGTCGTACTCGCGGATCGTGTGCACGACGGAGTGGGCGGAACGGGAGTTCATACGCATCGGCGCGAGCAATGTGCTGCGCGCGCCGCTCGGTGTCGAGCTCGAACGCTGCCGTCCCGGCCGGCGCAGCAAGGTGCTGCGCGCCCGCTACGCCGAGGGCGCCGAGGTCCTGCTGCTGCTCTGCTCCCGGCTGTCCGTGGAGAAGCGTCCGGGCATGGCGCTCGACGCGCTCGCCACGCTGCGCGAGAGAGGGGTGCGGGCGGCGCTGGTCGTCGCAGGAGAGGGCCCGATGCGGAGCGGGCTGACCCGGCGGGCGCAGGACGCGAGGCTGCCGGTCCACTTCCTCGGCCACGTCGCCGACCGCGAAGCCCTCGCGGACCTGCAGGCGGCCGCGGACATCTGCCTGGCGCCCGGGCCCGCGGAGACCTTCGGGCTGTCCGCCCTGGAGGCCCTCGCCTGCGGCACCCCGGTCGTGGCCAGTGCCTCCTCGGCGCTCCCGGAGGTCATCGGCGACGCGGGCATCGCGGCGCTGGACACCCCGGAGGCGTTCGCCGACGCGGTACGGGACCTCGTCTCCCGCCCCGAAGCGGCCCGCCGCGCCGCGGCCCGCGCCCGCGCGGAACTCTTCAGCTGGGACCGCGCGGTAGCGGCCTTCCTCTCGGCCCACGACGCCCCCACCCGCGTTCCGGGCCACCCGGAGGTGGCGGCATGACCACGCCCCTGAGCCCCCCGGGCCCCGCGCCCGACTCCGTTGCCGCGCTCGCTCCCGCGCTCCCGGCCTGCGGCGGGTCGCGGAACGACTCCGCGCCGCCGCGGTCGTCGGCCGCGCTCGGTTCCGTGCCTGCTGGTGCTGCGTTCCTGGCCGGTGGTGGGTCGGTGAACGAGTCGGCGCCGCCGCGGTCGTCGGCCGTGCTCGGTTCCGTGCCTGCTGGTGCTGCGTTCCTGGCCGGTGGTGGGTCGGTGAACGAGTCGGCGCCGCCGCGGTCGTCGGCCGTGCTCGGTTCCGT
>NZ_JBSGZO010000230.1:7265-13478 GCF_053611045.1 Streptomyces sp. NPDC054841
CGTGCCTGCTGGTGCTGCGTTCCTGGCCGGTGGTGGGTCGGTGAACGAGTCGGCGCCGCCCCGGTCGTCGGTTGCGCTCGTCGGGGTACCGGCAAAGGCGCCCGCGGCGGCGGGTGGGTACGGCGCGGCCGTGGCGATGGTGCCCGCTGCGACGGCCGGGGCGGGGGCCGTGGGTGCCGCCGCGCCGGTCGAGCCGGCCATGGCCGGAGTGCCGGAGCCGCGGTCCGCCAGGGCCTTTGGACCGGCGAGGCCGGCGGCGCGTGGCGTCGCCCCCGCGCGGCCGTTGCGGTTCGCCGCGCTCGGTGACTCCCTCACGGAAGGTGTCGGCGACCGGGTCGACGGCGCCTGGCGGGGCTGGGCCGCGCTGCTCGCCGTGGGTGTCGGGGAGCCCGGCAGACCCGCGGAGTTCCGGAACTTCGCCGTCAGCGGCGCGCTCACCCGCGACGTCGACGAGAAGCAGACCCCCAACGCTGTCGCCTACGGTCCCGACATCGCCGCGGTCGTCGTCGGGGTGAACGACACGCTCCGGCACACCTTCGACATCCACGACCTCGCCGTCCGGCTCAACAAGGTCTGCGCCGCCCTCAGCGAACGCGGCACTCGGCTGATCACGGCGTGTCTGCCCGACCCGGGCGCGATGCTCGGGCTGCCCGCACCGCTCGCCCGGCCTCTCGCCCGTCGGCAGCGGGGCGTCAACGCCGTCGTACACGCCCTGTCCGAGCGGTACGGAGCCCTCCACCTGCACATCGCCGACGCGACCTGGGTCGAGGACCGGACCATGTGGAGCGCGGACCGGCTCCACCCCGGTGAGCGCGGCCACCGCATGATCGCCGCACGCTTCCACGAGCTGCTCGCCGCCGAAGGGCTCGCCCTCGGCCAGGCGCCCGGGGCCGAACCGACGCAGCCCGCGCCCAGCCGTATCGCGAAGGCGCTCTGGCTGGCCACGGCCGGCACCGCCTGGGTGGCCCGCAGATGCACGGACCTCCTGCCCCAGCTCGTGGGCCTCGCCGGTGCCGAGGTGCGCCACTGGGCCCGGGGCTCGAGCGCCTGCCTCGACCTCGTCGCCGAAAACGCCCTCTCGTCCGCGCTCGCCTCACTCTCTCTCGACCCGCCCCTTGCCAGAATGGGGGAATGAGCGAGCGCTGGGAGTTCTGGATCGACCGTGGCGGGACGTTCACCGATGTCGTCGGCAGACGACCCGACGGACATCTCGTCACCCGCAAGCTGCTCTCCCACAATCCCGAGCACTACCGCGACGCGGCCGTCGCCGGCATCCGGCTGCTGCTCGGGCTCGGACTCGAGGACACCGTGCCGGCGGACCGGATCGACGTCGACCGTCGCCACCAACGCTCTGCTCGAGCGGCGCGGCGAGCCGACCGTTCTCGTCATCACCGAAGGCTTCCGGGACGCGCTGCGCATCGCGTACCAGAACCGCCCCCGTCTCTTCGACCGCCGCATCGTCCTCCCCGAGGCCGTGTACGACCGGGTCATCGAGGTCCCCGAGCGGACCGACGCCCACGGCGAGATCGTCAGGCCGCTGGAACTGGCGCCGGTCACCGAACAGTTGAAGGCGGCCCGCGAAGACGGCTTCCACAGCGTCGCCGTCGTCCTCATGCACGGCTACCGCCACCCCGCCCACGAGTCCGCCGTCGCCGATGCCGCCCGCTCCCTCGGCTTCACCCAGGTGAGCTGCTCCCACGAGGTCAGCCCGCTGATCAAGCTGGTGCCGCGCGGCGACACCACCGTCGTGGACGCGTACCTCTCACCGATCCTGCGCCGGTACGTCGACGAGGTCGCCGGGGAACTCCGCTCCATCCGGCTGATGTTCATGCAGTCCAACGGCGGACTGCGCGAAGCCGCCCACTTCCGGGGCAAGGACGCCGTGCTCTCCGGCCCGGCCGGCGGGGTCGTCGGGATGGCCCGCACCTCGGAGCAGGCGGGCTTCGGCCGGATCATCGGCTTCGACATGGGCGGCACCTCCACCGATGTGTCGCACTACGCGGGGGAGTTCGAGCGGGAGCTCGGCACCCAGGTCGCCGGCGTACGGATGCGTGCGCCGATGATGAACATCCACACCGTCGCCGCCGGGGGCGGCTCGATCCTCCACTTCGACGGCCAGCGCTATCGCGTCGGACCGGACTCGGCGGGCGCCGTACCGGGCCCGGCCTGCTACCGGCGTGGCGGCCCGCTCACCGTCACCGACGCCAATGTCATGCTCGGCCGGGTCCAGCCCGCGCACTTCCCCGCCGTCTTCGGGCCGGACGGCGACCAGCCGCTCGACGCCGACGTCGTACGGGAGCGGTTCGAGCGGCTCGCGGGGGAGGTACGGGACGCCACCGGCACCGCCCGCAGCCCGGAGGAAGTCGCGGCCGGCTTCCTGGAGATCGCCGTCCTCAACATGGCGAACGCCGTCAAGAAGATCTCCGTACAGCGCGGCCACGACGTCACCCGCTACGCCCTGACGTGCTTCGGCGGCGCCGGCGGCCAGCACGCCTGCGCCGTCGCCGATGCCCTCGGCGTCAACACCGTCATCGTGCCGCCGCTCGCCGGTGTGCTCTCCGCGTACGGCATCGGTCTTGCCGACGCGACCGCCATGCGTGAGCAGTCGGTCGAGGCCGAGCTGACCGATGCCACCGTGCGCCGCGTGGAGGACCTGTGCGGCGAACTGGCCGAACGCACCCGCGCGGAGCTCCGCGACGACGCCGTACCCGACGACGCCATCGCCACCCACGCACGCGTGATCATCCGCTACGCCGGTACGGACGCGGGCGTGCCCGTACCCCTCGACACGCTCGACGCGATGCGGGAGGCGTTCGAATCGGCGCACCGGGCGCGATACGCGTTCACCATGGACAAGCCCCTCGTCGTGGAGGCGGTCTCGGTCGAGGCGGTGGGGACGGCGGGACCCCACGGATCGGTTGTCGTCGAAGAGGCCACTGAGGGCGGTGGGGCCCGGGTGCGGGCGACCGTGGGGATGTTCGTCGACGGCAGCCGCACGGACACACCGCTCTACCGTCGCGAGGATCTGTCCCCGGGCGACACCGTCGAAGGCCCCGCGATCATCGCCGAGGCGGACGCGACGACCGTCGTCGACCCGGGCTGGCAGGCGGCTGTGGGGGACGGCGGCCATCTGCTGCTCACACGCGTACGGCCCAGGCCCGGCCGCTCCGCCGTCGGCACCGACGTCGACCCCGTGCTGCTGGAGGTCTTCAACAACCTCTTCATGGCGATCGCCGAGCAGATGGGCGTGCGTCTGGAGAACACCGCCCACTCCGTCAACATCAAGGAGCGGCTCGACTTCTCCTGCGCCCTCTTCGACGCCGAAGGCAATCTCATCGCCAACGCACCCCACATCCCCGTCCATCTCGGCTCGATGGGCGAGTCCATCAAGGAGGTGCTGCGCCGCAACGAGGGAAAGCTGCGCCCCGGCGATGTGTACGCCATCAACGACCCGTACCACGGTGGCACGCATCTGCCCGATGTGACCGTGGTGACGCCGGTCTTCGACGACGACGACAGCGGCGGCGGTGAGCTGCGCTTCCTGGTGGCCTCGCGTGGTCATCACGCCGAGATCGGCGGCATCACGCCGGGCTCGATGCCCGCTTTCAGCCGCACGATCGACGAGGAGGGCGTGCTCTTCGACAACTGGCTCCTCGTACGGGACGGGCGGCTGCGCGAGGCCGAGACGCGTGAGCTGCTCACCGGCGCCGCGCACCCGTCCCGGGACCCCGACACCAATCTCGCCGACCTGCGAGCGCAGATCGCCGCCAACGAGAAAGGCATCTCCGAACTCGGCCGCATGGTGGAGGAGTTCGGACTCGATGTCGTTCAGGCCTACATGCAGCACGTACGGAACAACGCCGAGGAGTCCGTGCGCCGCATCGTCGCCGAGCTGAGCGACGGCTCGTACCGCTACGAGACCGACGGCGGCGCGGTCATCGAGGTCGCGATCAGCGTGGACAGGCAGGCCCGCAGCGCCGTCCTCGACTTCGCCGGTACGTCGCCGCAGCAGCCCGGCAACTTCAACGCGCCCAAGTCGGTGGTGATGGCGGCCGTGCTGTACGTCTTCCGGACGCTGGTCGCCGACGACATCCCGCTCAACAGCGGCTGCCTGGAGCCGCTGGAGGTGCGCGTACCGGACGGTTCGATGCTGGCCCCGGCCTACCCCGCCGCGACCGTCGCGGGCAATGTCGAGACCTCGCAGGCCGTCACCGGGGCGCTGTACGCGGCACTCGGGGTGCAGGCGGAGGGCTCCGGCACGATGAACAACGTCACCTTCGGCAACGACCGGGTGCAGTACTACGAGACGGTGGCGAGCGGGTCCGGCGCGGGCGACGGCTTCGACGGCGCGGATGCCGTACAGACCCATATGACCAACTCGCGGCTGACCGACCCGGAAGTGCTGGAGTGGCGCTACCCGGTGCGGGTGGACGCCTTCTCCGTGCGCGACGGCAGCGGGGGAGCGGGGAAGTGGCAGGGCGGACGCGGCGTCGTGCGGCGGATCCGCTTCCTGGAGCCGATGACGGTGGCCCTGCTCACCGGTCATCGGCGGATGGAGCCGTACGGGATGGCCGGCGGCGAGCCGGGCGCGCTCGGCGCGAACTCGGTGGAGCGGGCGGACGGCACGGTCGAGGAGCTGCAGGGCGTGGACTCGGTCGAGGTCGGCCCCGGTGACGTCCTGGTGGTCCGGACGCCCGGCGGGGGCGGGTACGGGTCCGCGCCGTCCCGTCCGTCCGGGGGTGCCCCCACGCCGCGGGGCGCAGAGGAAGTGTGAGGACGGACAGACGGGTGCCGTGACGGAGGCGGTGCGCTTCCCGGTCGCACCGGAACGCCGCCCCCGGACTCACCGCACCGGAACGAACCGCACCGGTGTGCCCGGCACCGACTGCGCTGCCCCCGCGAGGTCCGCCTCCCGGACGACCGCGATCACCGGATAGCCGCCGGTCGTCGGGTGGTCGGCGAGGAACACGACGGGCAGCCCGTCCGGCGGCACCTGCACCGCGCCCAGGACCATGCCCTCACTGGGCAGTTCGGCTCGCACGGCGCGCTCCAGCGACGGGCCTTCGGTGCGCAGTCCTATGCGGTTGCTCGCCGCCGACACCCGGTAGGCGCCAGTGGCCAGCGTCCGCAGCGCTGCTTGCGTGAACCAGTCGTGGCGCGGTCCCAGCCGCACCCGCAGCACCAGCTCGGACGGCGGACCGGGCCATGGCGAGCCGTCCACCCGCCCGGCCGGACCGGCAGGCGGGCCCAGCGCAAGCACCGCACCGTCGGCGAGCGGCGACGGCCCGAGGCCGGAGAGCAGGTCCGTCGACCGGCTGCCCAGCACCGCATCGGCCGCGATTCCCCCGCCGATCGCCACATAGCTCCGTACGCCGCGCCGCGCCGCGCCCACCTCCAGCAGCGCCCCCGCCGCCACCCGTACCGGTGCGCCCCAGGCAACGGCCCGGCCGTCCACATGAACCGGGCAGGGGGCCCCGCCGACCGCCACGGTCACGGCACAGCGCGGCCGCACCGCACAGCCGGTGACCGTGGTCTCCAGCACCGCGGCCGGCTCCGGATTGCCGACGAGCCGGTTGACCAGGCGCAGAGCGTACGGATCCAGGGCGCCCGAGCGGGGTACGCCGAGGTGGGCGTGCCCGGGCCTGCCCAGGTCCTGCACGGTGGTCAGCGCCCCGGCCCGCACGACCGCGAGAGCACGGTCGGTCATCGGCTCTCCCGCGTCGCCGGCACGAAGCGGACCCTGGCTCCCGGGGACAGCAGCGCGGCGGGCTCGCGCGCCGGGTCCCACAGCGTCAGGTCCGTCGTCCCGATCAGCTGCCAGCCGCCGGGGGACGAGCGGGGGTACACGCCCGTGTACGGCCCGGCAAGCGCGACCGCGCCCGCGGGAACGGCCGTCCGGGGCGTGGCCCTGCGGGGTACCGCGAACCGCTCGCCGAGCCCGGTGAGATAGCCGAAACCAGGCGCGAACCCACAGAAGGCGACGTGGAATTCGGCCGCCGAGTGGATCGCCGCAACGTCCTCATCCGCGACTCCCCACAGTGCCGCGACCTCCGCCAGATCGGGCCCGTCGTAGCGCACCGGAATCTCGATCACGTCCCGCGTGTCCGCCGCGAGCGGTGGTATGTCCCATCCGGGCAGCTCGGAGGCGAGCCGCCCGGGCTCGTCGACGCCGTCGAGCAGCACCGTCCGCGCCGCCGGCACGATCTCCCGAAC
>NZ_JBSGZO010000231.1:0-13418 GCF_053611045.1 Streptomyces sp. NPDC054841
GGGGATGCCCTGGGTGTAGGTCGCGCCGTCGGGTGCGGTGAGGACGCCGTCGCGGTCGAGGCGGTAGCGCGGGCCGCTGCTGCCGGCGGGCGGCAGCCAGGGCGGGGTGGCGTGGCTGCGGTGCGCGGGCGGATTCGCGGGCCGCTGCTCCGACCCGGGGCGTGTGGTGTCGGTACCCGAGGTCCCCGTGGTCGAGGTCCCCGTGGCCGAGGTCTCGGTGGTCGAGGTCTCGGCGTTCGTGCCGGAGGCGGCCGCGGTCGTCGGGGCCGGCAGCGGGGTGGCGACCGGGGGCGGGGTGCCGGGCGGGAGGGCGGCGTGGAAGAAGCCTCCGGTGGCGAAGAGGACCGGATCGGTGGCCGGATCGACGGCGGCCGGATCGGTGCCGTGCGGGAGGAAGAGCTGCTCGCGGCCCTGACCGGTCACCACGGTGAGCGGGGTGCCCAGGACCCGGGCGGCGAGGGCGGGCAGCAGGTCGGCGCCGCCGTGGTCCCCGGCGCGGCGCTCGGGCGGGGCCCCTTCGCCGTCAGGGTGCTCCGCGCCGTCCTGCCGCGGCTCGCTCGCGAACGGGCGGGACAGGGCCGCGGTGGCCAGCGCCACCCGCTGCTCGGGGGTCGGCCACAAGGTCTGCGGGAGACGGCCGAAGGCGTCGAACTCGGCCTGCTGCGCAGCAGTCAACTCCACTTCTGCGGAGTCGAGTTCGTCCTGGGTGAAGGTGTCCGCGGCGTCCAGGGCGAGGGCGTCGAGCAGGTCCTCGTTGCCGTCCTCGCCCAGCGCCCAGGCGAGGCGGTCGCGGGCGGCGCCGATGGCCTCGGCGGTGACCGCCGGGTCGCCGGGGGCGCCCGCGAACCGGCCGGCGAGGTCGGCGCCGAGCAGGTGAGGCAGTCGGCCGCGGTCCTGGGCGGCGGCGAGCAGCGCGTGGAAGAACGAGGCGCCGTCGTGCGGCATGTCGTGCACCTCACGCACCGTGGCGCCGTCCGGCGAGGTGATGGTGCGCGGGGCGGAGCCGGTGCCGTCGGTGATCCTGTACGGCTGGGGCGCCTCGGAGCGCCATCCCGGCTTGGCGTAATCCTGCGGCCGGTCCGGCACCGGGACCGAGACCGAGCCCTGGTGGTGGGCGGTGAGGCGGGAGGCGGCGAGGTGCAGCCGGTGGTGGTCCGCGGCGGCGGCGTCGGTGCGCTGCTCCCAGAGGCGGACCTCCTCGCCGGCGGCCTGCCAGGCGGCGACGGCCGGGGATTGGGCCACATCCTGCGGCAGGTCGGTCGCCCGGTCGGGGTCGTCGTCGCCGAGCGCGGCCTGTTCCTCCGTGCTCAGATCGAGCCACGTCTCCCGGGCTCGCGCCCGGGCGTCGTAGTAGCGCTTCTCGGCCGCGGCGAGGTCGCCCGCCGCCTTGGCCAGGTCGTCCCAGGCAGCGCGGACCTCGCCGGGGAACGTGGTGTCGTCCAGGAGGCCGTAGTCGCGGGCGATGTCCTCGCGCAGCCAGACCAGGGCGGTGGTCTCGGCCTCGGCGGCGCGCGGGCCGCGCCCGGCCTTGCCGAGCGCGTGCAGCGGGCGGCTGTCGGTGACCCGGTGGTCCACCTCGGCCACCGACAGCCAGCTCACCGGCAGCGCGAAGAGCATGCTGCGGTCGGTGATCTTGATGTTGGTGCCGAGCGTGGTGTCCACGGTGCCCTTGAGCCCGGTGCCGTCGCTCGCGCCGCCGATCAGGACCGTGGCACCCGGGTTGATCACGCCAGCGTTGCTGCTGCCTGCCATGGGCGAGGTGCCCACCGCGACCTCGACGTTGTCGGTGATACCGGCCTCCAGCGCGTCGGAGGTCTTCTGCTGTTGCATGTCCTCCATGCGCGGCTTGTTCTCCACGGCGAGCAGCCGGGCGCCGCGGCGGTGCATCTTGGCGTAGAGGCGGGAGTCGGCGGTGTGGAACTGGCCGAAGAGGCGGGCGGAGGCCTGGGGAGGCAGCGGTGAGCCGTTCGCGGTGAGCGCCTCGCGGAAGCCGGAGGTCAGACCGCCCTGCGTGGTGGCCTCCTGCTGAGCCTGGGCGGGGGCGGTGCCGAGGCCGGTGAGCGGGGTGAGGCGGGCCATCCGCACGCGTTCGCCGAGGACCTCGCCGGTGTGCCGCCGGCCGAGGTCGATGTCGCCGAGGCCGTCGGCGCGGGCGGTGGCGAGGGTCAGGGCGTCCTGCACGTTGGCCGCGCCGCGGACGTCCACGGCGAGGATGCTGTCGCCGAGGCCGTAGGCGCGGGCGGTGGCGAGGGTCAGGGCGTCCTGCACGTTGGCCGCGCCGCGGACGTCCACGGCGAGGAAGCCGGAGCCGATCCGGTCGTCGAAGGGCAGGACACCCGAGTCGGCGCTGCCGGTGCCACCGCCGGTGGCGGAAGTGCGCCAGGCGGAGATGCCCTCCGGGCGTGCCTGGGCGGCGGTCAGCATCCTCACGGCGCGCTCCGGTTCCGGCACGTCCTGCTCGGTGAGCGCGCCGTCGGTGCCGTCGCCGTCCGGGGTGAGCAGGCCGGCCGGGAGGATCTCGTTGAGGCTGCCGACCGGGGCGACGGCGCGGGGGGCGAGCGGTTCGCCGGTCGCGTCCGTCATGGTGACGGTCAGGGTGTAGCTGGTGACGATCTCCGCGTGCGTCTGCAGGGTGGAGATCAGCGGCGTCGCGGCGCTGCCGGCGGTCTGGGTCCGGGCGCTCGACCGCTGCTCGGCCGCGGTGCCCTGGAGCGAGGGGTTGGCGGTGAGGATGCCGCTGCTCGCCGCGCGCTCGCCGGCGCTGAGCGTCACGGCGGCGCCGCGGTCCTGGGAGGCGCCGTCCGCGTCGTCGCGGGCGGTGGTGCGGATGTGGTCCAGCTCGAAGCCGGTGCGCAGCCTCTCCACGGTGGTGGTGACCGGGGTCAGCTTGAACCGGACCTGTCCGGGACTGCCGCCGACCGGCAGGTGACTTGGGCTGGACCAGGCGCGGTAGCGGACCGGCAGGGTCACCCCGTCGGTCGTCAGCTCGTGCAGGTGGGCGCGGAGGAAGTCCGGGGAGAGGCGCTGGAGGACCTGCTCCCGGTCGTGCGAGGGCACTCCGATCTTCTCCAGCCGCCCCATCAGCTGGTGCGCCGCGTGGCTCGCGTCGAGCTGGCCGTTGGGGTGGGTGGGGAAGCGGCGGCCGCGCAGGAAGGCGGGCACCCGGTAGCCGCCGCCGAGGTTGCGCGGCGTGGTGGTGCCCAGGCCGTCCGGGGCGAGCCCGGCCTCGATGACGTCCTGCATCGGCAGGTGGAACATCACCGCGTCGCGGATGCGATGGAGCGCGGCGGCGGCCCGGCGCGGGGCGAGGCCGCGTGCGAGGCGCCCGGAGATCCGCCCGGCTGCGGAGCTGATCCGGGCCCCGGCGCGGGTGCCCACCGCGCCCATCGCGGCCGTCCAGCGGTCCCGCACCGCGACGGTCTCGGCGACGTCGGCGACCACCAGGTACATCCGCCCGGAGAATTTGAGGGTGGTCTTGTGTCCCCGGGTGAGGGCCTGTGAGACGCCGCGGCCCTTGCCCCAGGCGTACTGGAGGGCGGTCGAGTAGGAGCCGATCACCGCCTGTTGGCCCGGGACCTGCTGAAGCGGCATGTCGGCGCCCTGGAGGCCGAGGGTGGTGCGTGAGACGGTGCTCGCGCTGCCGGCGACGCGGTGCTCGTTGCCGATGGCGGCCTCGAGGCGGGCCGGCTTCGGGTCGCTCTCGACCCGTACGTGGTGCAGTTCGCCGCGGACCGCGGCCTTCAGGTAGTGGGTCCGGAACAGTCCGGCGCCGTTGAGTCCGGTGACGCGGGAGCCGAACGGGCCCAGGTACTGGCCGAGTTGCCCGGCCACGCCGAGGTTCGCCATCGCCCTGCGCAGCGCGGTGCGCACCGGGGCGCCGGGCGCGCTGACGTGCCAGGTGGTGCCCGAGGCACGGTCGGCGGTGTCCTGCATGAGCCGCTGGCGCTGCCGGCCGCCCTCGGTGCTGAGCACCACGTGCGGGGCGCTGAGCAGCCTCCGGGTGAGCCGCCGGTCGGCCGAGTCCTCCCTCGGCAGCGGGCGGGTGCCGTCGAGGAGCTGGTCCGCCTCGGTGGAGGAGAGCCGCTGCGATACGGGCGCCGGTGCCGGCTCGCCGGGCGGCGGGTCGGCGGGGGCGTAGCGGTCGGAGCCGTGCGCCGCGGGCACGGCCAGCTCCACCCGGCCCACGGTCTCGCTGCCCCGGCCGAACAGCGGACGCTCCTCGACCTTGCTGACGAAGACGCCCGCGCCGAGCAGGCCGACCGAGGCGAGCCGGGCCCAGCCGCGCGGGCGGCGGTGGCCCTCGAAGGAGGCGCCCAGCTCCACCTGGTAGCTGTAGAGGTCGACGCCGGTCTGGAGCATCAGGTGGTCGCTGGCGACCGCGACCGTGCTCCAGGTGGCCTTCTGTACGGTCCTCGCGTAGCGGGCGCCGAGGGACACGTTGCCGGCCTGGCGCGGCACCCCGGCCTCGGGCACCTTGTCGTGGTCACGCGGCGAGATGCCCAGTTCGGCACCGCCGGAGAGGGTGCTGGACGCCTGCTGCCCCTGGCCGGAGACCTCGGTGCCGATCACCGCGTTGCGCAGCGAACGCTCGCTCATGGTGGTCTCGAACCGCCGGTCGGTGAGCCGCGCCCGCAGGATCAGGGTGTGATGACCGCGGCGCACCTTGCCGTCCTCGGTGAGGGTGACCGGCACCCCGGTCGTGGTCAGGTCGTCCAGACTCTGTGCCAGGCTGGGCCGGTTCAGCGCCTCGCGCACCTGGCGGTCGTTGTGCAGCGCGGTCCGCATCCGCCCGTCGCCGTACCAGAACTTGGCCAGTCGCGGGTGCCGCAGCATCAGCGGCGGGACGAACAGCGACGGGTACGAGCGGTGGAGGGTGTCCAGGACGACGTCCGCGAAGGCCCGCAAGGGGTCCTGGGGGGCGGGCTGCACGTTCTGGTTCTGCTGCTCCTGGTTCTGCTGCTCCTGGTTCCGGCTCGGTACCGGGTTCTGCGGACGGTCGGGGCGGAAGCCCTCGGCGCGGACCTGGCCGCTCAGGTGCACCGGGTCCTCCCGGGTGAGGTACCACGGCACCGGCGGCTCGGTGTCCGGGTTCGGGCCCGCCTGTCCGGGCGTACGGCTGTCCCAGCCCGCGAGCCGGCGCGCGTCCTGGGTGGAGATCCAGTCCAGACTGACCACCCGGACCGGGCGGGCCGCGGACGGCGGCTCGCCGGCCTTGCGCACCATCAGGGTGCGCTCCACCCGGTAGAGCGCGACCGGGTGGTTGCGGATGTGGCCGGTGGTCCTGCGGGCCGCGTCGGTGCCGAGGTGATGGCCCCGCCCCGTGCTGAGGTCCGCGCGGACCAGCGGGCCTCCCTGGAGACGTACGTCCGTCTCCGGGCCGACGAGGGTGTGGTTCGGCCCGGCGGTGACCTGGACGCCGAAGCGGGTGTCGCGGGCGTGGCCGCGCTGGTTCTGGTACGTGGTCTGGGTGAGGTCGCGCAACTCCGCCTTGACCGACTCGGTGACCAGGGTGGCCCGGTGCGGAACCGACCGCTCCACGATCAGGTGCCCCAGCGGGTGCTGACCGCTCCCCCGGGTCAGCTCGGGTCCGCTGACCGGCCCGGAGAACCGCACGAACAGGGCGAGCAGCCGCCCCGGCCGGACGTACGAGACCAGCGTGCGGTGCGCCGAACTACCGGGCCGCGCACCGGAGATGGCGAGCGCCACGTCCTCCGGCGGGTCCGTCAGGTGCAGTCCGGTGGTCTCGGTGACCCGCGGCTCCGTCCCGTCCGGGAAGGTGAGCGTCTCCGGCGCCCGATGGGGCCCGTTGAAGGGCACGGTGAGGTCGTCCAGCAGGCGCCAGCTCAGGCCGTCCCGCATGGCGAAGTCCGCGCTGTGCACCTGGGTGCGCCGCCAACCGGGCGTCGGCACGGACGAGTTGGTCCGGCCGGTCGCCGGGGTGCTCTGGCCGCTGGTCCTCGGCGCCTCGGTGACCCGGTCCACTCGCACCCGGTAGTAGACGTCGTCCAGGTGCAGGTGCGAGCCCCCCAAGGCCCGGTACTCGGACTGGTTGTACGCCTGGCTGCCCAGGGTGTAGCCGGTCCTGCGGGTCCAGCCCAGCGAGACGCCGATCTTCAGCAGCCAGTTGAGCGGCGGACCCATACTCAGCGCGGCGGCGATCCGGCGACCGGAGCCGACACTGCGCCCGCCGCCCGTACCGGCCTGGCCGCGCCGCGAGGTGTCCAGCCGGACCGTGCTGCCCTTCAGGTCGGAGAAGCGCTCCCAGCGGTGGTACGGGATCGCCTCGACCGTCATCTCGTGGCCGACCCCGGACTTCTCCCGGCCCACGAGGCGCGCGCCGCGCGGGGCGGTGAAGGCGCCGGGCTGCTGGGTCAGCAGGCGCAGCAACTCCGCCTCGTCGAACTGGGCGCGCAGCTGCTTCGGCAGCTTCCCGAGGATCTCCTCAGCCGCCTGCTCGGGCGAGCGCAGTGTGATGGCGCCGGGGCCGGTGAGAAGCCCGGTCAGCGGGCTCTGCGGGGTCCCGTCCGTGCGGCTGCCCGGGCTCCCGTCGCGCGGATCGGCGTCCGGGCTGATCAGGACGGTGGGCAGCCGGCTGCCGTCCTCGAAGGTGACGGTGCGCGGTGCCGGGCCCGGCCGCCGGGCGTCCTGGCCGGTCAGCAGCCGTGCCGGACGGTGCCGTTCGAGCTGGGTCTCCAGCGGTACCCGGTCGCCCCGGTCGGCGGTCTCGGTGCCGAGGCCGTAGAGGTCGGTGATCCGGCCCATGCTGCGCAGCCACTCCCCGAAGGGGTCGGAGCCGTCCGGGTCCTGGGTATCCGGGTCCGGGGTGGTGGCCGGATCCGGGGCAGCGGGGCCCTGCTGGGCGGCGGGGTCCGCGGTGGTGGCCGAATCCGGTTCGGGGGTGAGCGGGGCCGAGGCCGGGACCAGGGCATCAAAGTGGTCGATGCCGTTGTAGGCCAGGTGCAGGGTGCCGCCCTGGCCGCCCGGGTGGAGGGGGATGACGAGGGCGTTCCCCGGCGACTGCCGGTCGGGCTGAACGAGCCGCAGGTCGAGGTCGAGGGTGTGCGCCAACGCCTGCGGGAGCTCGTCGGCGAAGGGAGAGGCCCACAGCCCGGGGAGCTCGGACGCCGCGGCGATCAGCCCCGCGGTGCCGAGCCGCCGCGCGTCGGCGGGTGTGGGCGCCACGTCGGCAAGGTCCGGGTAGCCGCTGTCCCGGAGGATCTGCCGCCACTGGCCGGCGTCGCCGTGGTTGACGACCGCCTTCCTGATCCGGTTCCAGCGCTCGGTGATCCGGCTCTGCTCGCCCGGGTCCTGCACCCCGGCGATGGCGCTCAACCACAGGTCGTCCACCACGGCGCGCACCGGGTCCGGGGTCGCCTCGGCCGCCGCGGCGGCCAGTTCGGACCCGGTGATCCGGTCGCGCAGCAGGCCGCGCAGCCCGGCGACGTTCCGCGCGGCCCATGCGGGCGGAATGTCCTGGCTGCGCGCGCTGTCGAGCAGCGCCCGGAAGAGGCAGTTTCCGCCGCCCGGGGTGTTCAGCCGCCTGAAGGCCACGCCGTCCGCGTGCACGGTGTCTGCCGGGCCGGGCATCGCGGCGCCCTTGCCGAACGGGGTCAGGTCTTCGGCGAGGCTCTCCGGGCGGCTCGAAGCGGGCGTCAGGTCGCGCCTGCGGCGGGCGAGTTCGGCGGTGTCCTCGGGGCTCAGGGCCAGGTCGGACAGCGGCAGCTGGGTATCGGAGAGCTCCCAGGTGATCCGCGCGGCGGGCGCGTAGGCGAGACCAATCACCTCCTCCGGCGAGACCAGGGTGGTCGGCGGGAGCGCGGGCGGGGGCGGGGGCAGCAGGGCGTCGAGCGTGGTGTCGGGCCCGGCGGTGGAACGCAACTCGGCTACGGCGCGCAGGAATGCGGTGTACTGCTCGGTCGTGAGGTCGGCCGTCGGATCGCCGGTGGTGCCGCCCGCCGCGCCGCGCCAGTCGATGACCATCCGGCGCAGCAGGTCCGGGGTCATCCGGCCGTCGCCGTAGCGGCCTGCGGTGTCCGGGCTGAGCCAGCGCAGGCCGTCCACGAAGGCGAGCCCGGCGAGCAGCTCCCGGTTCTCCGGCCGCTGTTCGGCGTCCGGGCCGAAGGCGTCGCGCAGCGTGCGGATCTGCTGGAGGGTACGGGCCCGGGCGAAGGCGTCGGCCGGTTCCGGGCCCGCGTGCAGGCCGGCGTCGCGCGCCAACCCGTCCAGGTCGGCACCGCTGGGCTCCGGGGTGAAGAGCCGCCACCGTCCCTGCCCGTCCGGGCCCTCGGTGAGCACCGCGCGGACGTTGCCGTCCCGGTCCCGGGCCGTGCCCGCCTCGGTGGTCGGCGCGTACACCCGTCGCCCGGTCCGGTTCGCCACGTGCTGTGCCACCGGCAGCCCCGCCACCTCCGGCTGCCGCCCGGTCTCGCAGGAGAACAGCACCAGCGGCCGGTCCTGATCGGCGTCCTGAGTCCAGGATTTGAGCACCTCGCCGAGCTGCACACCGCTGACCTTCACGGTGGGGCGTGCCGCGTTCTCGGTACCGAGAGTGACGGTACGGGAGGTGCCGTGCCCCACGAAGTAGTCGGCGCCACGCTCGGTGCCCGAGCCGGGGAGCGCGGTCGGCGGGCCGGTGAACACGGTACGGCGGGCGGGCGGCTCCGCAGCGGTCTCGGGGGCCGGGGAAGCGGAAGTGGTGTGCACGCCGCGGAAGGTGTCCTGGCCGAGCAGCGCGCGACGCCCCGCGCTGTGCGCCGTACCGTCCTCTGCCGGGCTCTGCGAGATGGTCAACGTCTGTACGGCACGCCCCGGTTGGGGCCGCAGCGCGGTGTCCGGCACCCAGCGCCGCACCTGGGAGACGGGCACGGTGAGGCCGTCCAGCGTGGTGACGGCGGGCTCGTCGGCCGAGCGCCGGGGACCGCTGTCGTCGCCGGCCCTTCCTCCGCTGTCCGCAGGCCGCAAGATAATCCGCCCTGGCGACGGGGCGGCGGCGGCCGTGGAGTTGCCCGGCGTGGTGGACGCGGGAGCTGGCGGGGTGCCGCCGTCTGCGAGGCCGTGCCCGCCACCGGGGCCGGGGACTGGGCCGCCGGATCCCTCGCTGTCGCGGCCGCCCGACTCCAGGCGCAGGTCGGCCGCCGGCTCGGACTTCGACCGCCGGAGGCTCTCGCCGGTCGACGGCGCCGACGAGGTGGGCGCTCCGCTGAGGTCCAGGACCCCTGCCAGATCCGACAGCTGGTCGAGTTGCTCCGCTGGGCTCCACAGGCCGGTGGTCGGCCCCGGGGTGGAGCCGTCCCAGTAGTCGTGCGGCTTCCAGTCCGACCGGTCCCTGAGCTTCTCCACGCTGCCGTCCGGCCCCTGCTGGGTGACCGCGCCGCGGTGGGTATACCCCGTGGCGTGCGCTCGGTCCGGCGCGGGGTCCGCGGTCGCCATGGTCGCCTCGACCAGCGCCTGCGCGGCATGGCGCCAGGTGTAACTCTTGAGGATGCCGTACAGCTGCCCGGCCTCCTTACGCGCGGTCGGCAGCCTGTCGCGCAGGTCCGCGAGAGCCGAGGCCCACGCCTGTGCCCGCTCGTCGGGGCCGCCCTCGACCTCCCTTCCGGTGGCGGAGTCGATGGTGAAGGGAGCGTCGACGGTCATCCTGGCGCCGAAGTCGGTCACCTGGTTCAGGAACTCCGCCGCACCGCTCTCCCCGTTGACGAGGACCGGGATGCTGCGTCCCGCGGCCTCGGCGGCGACCAGCCCGAACCCCTCGTGCAACGACGGCATGATCAGTGCGTGCGTGGTCTCCCGGTCCTCGACCAGCTCAGCGGGATCCGTGCTGAACGGGAGCATGGTGACGCCGCCCTCGCCCTGGGCCTGGATGATTGAAGCCCACCGGGCGTGCTCCTCCGGGTTCCTCTCCGGATCCGGTCCGCCGCGGATGTTCAGACGGACGTCGAGGCCGAAGCCGCCCTGGGAGAGGGGGCGACGTAGCATGCCGACCGCTTGGACGGCCGCATTGACGCCCTTGATCTCGTCCGTGGCGCGTCCCGGCAGCAGCAGCTTGAGTTTCCTCGGCAGACGCAGCAGATACTTGGCCTTGTTGACAATCGACGGCTCGACCGGCGTGCCGATCTCGGTACCGGGCACGAAGCCGTGCAACGCGGGGATGCGCAGCACCTCCTCCGAGAGGCGTTCGGCCTCCTCAGTGAGCAACGGCCCCACGCCGGCCACCAGGTCGGCCTTCTGCATCAGCCTGCGCTCCGTGGTGGCCTTCTTGGCGCCCTTCCCCGGCTGGCCCTTGATCTTGTCGAGCCGTACGGGACTCGTGTGCAGGAAGTGCACTACCCGCGCGCCGGGATACCAGGAGTCGCGCATCTGCTGCGCGGCCGGACCGGAGAAGCGGGAGTGGCCGATGATGATGTCGAAGGCGTCGACGT
This sequence comes from Streptomyces sp. NPDC054841, assembly GCF_053611045.1. Lineage (NCBI taxonomy): Bacteria > Bacillati > Actinomycetota > Actinomycetes > Kitasatosporales > Streptomycetaceae > Streptomyces > Streptomyces sp. NPDC054841. Next base: position 10,419 of record NZ_JBSGZO010000231.1, read on the forward strand.
CGGTGGGCAGCCCGTGCTGGTCCGGTGAGCCTTTCGCCAGGACGTCGAGGCGGTCGCGCCCTTCGGCCACGTCGGGGACCGACACGTTGACGATCTTCGCGCCGCCATGCTGGTCCCGCATCTTCTCGGGCTCGTAGTCCTCGTGGTTGTCGACCGTCAGCAGGGTGACGTCGTGGTCGTGGTGGAGCCCCTTGACCAGCTCCATGTTGAAGACGGGTACGCCGCCGAGTCCCAGCCCACTCTCGTCGGAGACCACCAGCACGCTGCGGCGGAGCGGGACAGCGGTATCGTCCTTGGGCTTCGGCGAAACGGTGCCGTGCTGCTGCACCGGGCCGCGGTGCGTGCCGGTGTCCGCGGCGGTGTCGGCACCGGACGGGGTGCTCAGCCCGAATGCTTCCCCTTGGTGTGAGGTGCCCAGTGCCTCCGGGGTGTTCGCGGGCAGGGGGTCGCCGCCGTGGACAGGATCTGTCGTCTCCGTGCGCACCGCAGTGGGCGGGGGCGGAGGCGGGGTGTCGCCGTTCCCGGGCTCGCCGCCGGGGCCGGGGTCGTGTCCGCCGGTTCCGTTGCCGTTGCCGTTGCCGTTGTCCTTGCCCGACTCCAGGTGCAGGTCGGTGGCCTCCTCGGTCCCAGGGCGGGACACGGTGGCGAGTTCGGGGGCGGGGGGCTCAGTGGTGGCCGTCGAGTCCGGGGCGACGCCGGCGTGCCTGTCGTGCCGGGCGGAGTTCTCCGACAGGATGTCAGCGAACACGACGACCCGCGCCGCGTCAGGGAATTCCTCAGAACGCTTGCGTTCGAACTCCCCGTCGCGGATCAGTACCTCATTGATCCTGATCTGAGTGGTGGCGGGGAAGGTGACTTCAGCTTCCGACGGATTGTTCGTGCCGATGACCCTGCCGGCGTGACCGTCCAAAACCCTGAACTTCCAGACCACCTGCTTTTTCTCGACGTAGATGTGTTCCTTGGGGTCGGCGGTGGTGGTGGACATCAAACCGTACCAGGAAACCGTTTCACCGATTTGATGGTAACCGGGCTCCTCGTAGCCGTCGGGATTGAGGACTCCGTAGGCTTGGTAGATGCCCGCACCGTCGCCCCGCACGACGGTGTCACCCGGAATCCGGGGCTTGCTGAAGTAATCCCAGCCGCTGTGGATTTTCCGGAGCTTGTCGTGCAGGACGACGAGATCCCCGCGATCCCACAATTCAGTCAAACTCTTGTCTCTTCCCCGGTCGTTGGCGACTTTCTTCCACAACTCGAGAATCGTTTCGGCCTTCTCGGAAAAATCGAAACCGGGGCTGAAAACCTCCCGGAACGTGTATCCGGCCTGCTTGAACGCGAACAGGAGGGGGTTCATCCGCATGTAGTCGGCACTGAGATAGTCTTCTGCCGCCGCCCGGACATCAGCTTCCTCCTGCTCGGCCCGCTTCTGCTCCAGTCGCTGGAGAAAGTTCTCCCGCGATGCCCCGGCCTTCTCAGGAACAGCCCAGTTTTGGTCACTGGCGGAGACAAGGTGGAACTCGCTTTCACCTTCGGCTACGGGACCAGTCTTCTGGATTTTGTACCGGTCGAACGACGCCAAGCCCACGATCTTCCAGTGTGTGGTGTCCTCGCCCTCTTCATGCCTGACCACCTCGGTATTAGAGGTCAGGCCCGAACCCAGACCGAACCCAACCCCACCAACAGCCCCACCAGACGCACGCACCTGCGCACCGGGCGGAGGCGGCGCAGCAGGCACACCACCCACCCCCGGAGGCACCGGCGGAGGCGGCGGAGGCAACGGCACACCACGCACTGGCGGAGGCGCCGGTGCCGGTGCCGGCGGCGGCGGCGGTGGCGGTGGCGGTGGCGGTGGCGGCGGGGTGCCGCCGTTGCCGCCGCCCGACTCCAGGTGCAGGTCGGTGGCCGGCTCGGTCCAGGAGCGGGACAGGGTGGCGAGTTCGGGGGCGGGGGGCTCAGTGGTGGCCGTCGAGTCCGGGGCGACGCCGGCGTCGGGAGGTGTCGTCCCCGAGAGCACCTTCGGGGGCGAGGCCGGGGCAGTGCTGACCGGTCCGCCGTCGCTCTCGGTGACGGGCCGGGGTGCCGGGTCGGGGGCCGCGCCGAGAGCGTCGGCGAGCGGCAGCAGCACGTCCGCGCCGGGGAACGCGGTGTCCGTGGTGCCGTCCGGCGTCGCGGCGTGCGTCGGGCCGGTGAGCGGGCGGACCCGGACCGGGGCGCCCGGCCCCTCACGGGTCAGCTCGACGGCGGCGCGTACCGGGCGCCCCGCCCCCTCCGGCGCGGCCGCCGGCCCGAGCACCACGGCCCGGTCGGGTCCGGCCCCGTCCAGCAGCTCGGCGGCCTCCGGCGCCCCCTCGACCGGCGGCGGCGCCTGCGAGACCACGATCGTCAACGGCGGTGTCCGAGTGGGCGTCGCGGGGTTGCCGGCGGGAGTGGGACCGGCCTTCACGTCGCTCGGGCCGCTGATGTCGCGTACGTCGCCGGTGCCGGCGTACGAGCCGGTGGTGCTCACCTTCGGCGGAGCGGTGGCGATGTCGGTGGCCGAGGCGGGGACGCTCTCCGTGGAGTCGGAAGTGCCTGTGGTCTCGGACGAGTTGATGGTCTCCGGAGAGGAGGCGGTCTCCGGCGGCTGCGAGGTCTGCCGGGAGTCGTCCGCCGTGGTCTGCGAGCCGTCCGCCGGGGCCGTGCCGTCCGGGGTAAGGGTGCCCTGGGACTGCGTGGCGGAGGGAGCCGGGGTGCCTCCGGCGGTGGGGACGCCACCCGGCCGGGCGCCGGTGCCCGTGCCGGGCGCGGCGGAGGTGGTGGGGCCGTTGGAGGCGACGGGACCGCCGACCCCGTGACCCGGCATCGCAGCCTTACGGTCGTCCTGCTCGGCTACCTCGCCCGGAGAGTTCCGGACGTCGCTCTCCGGAGAGTTCCGGACGTCGCTCTCCGGGGAGTTCACGACCGAGTTCTCCGGGGAGTTCACGACCGAGTTCTCCGGAGATGTCTCGGACGCGCCACCGTCCC
>NZ_JBSGZO010000232.1:0-13411 GCF_053611045.1 Streptomyces sp. NPDC054841
CCCACCGGACAGGCCCTACGCCTCCAGGCCGCCGAGCTTGTCGGGATTCCGTACGAGGTAGATGCACTGGATCCTGCCGTCCCTGACCTCGACCTGAAGGACGGTGTCGGGGTGTCCGCCCGAGAGCACCAGCAGCCCGGGCGCCCCGTTGAGCTCCATGAGCCGGTACTCGGGGCCGGGCAGGGGCTCCTTGGCCACGGCGTGCAGGAAGCGGCCCACCTTGTCCGCGGTCTCGATGACCCGCAGCGGCGCCTTCGACTTGCCTCCGCTGTCGCTGACCAGCCGGACATCGGGGGCGAGCAGGTCGAGGAGCGCGTCGAGGTCACCGCCCGACGCCGCGGCGAGGAACCGCTCCGTCAGGTCTCGGCGTTCGGCCGGATCGACGTCGTATCGCGGCTTGCGCTCCTCGACATGGCGGCGGGCCCGCCCGGCGAGCTGCCGCACGGCCGCCTCGCTGCGGTCCAGGGTCGTCGCGATGTCGCCGTACGGGAATCCGAAGGCCTCCCGCAGCACGAACACCGCGCGCTCCAGCGGCGAGAGCGACTCGAGGACGACCAGGACGGCGAGCGACACGGACTCCATGAGCACGGCGCGCTCGGCGGTGTCGGGCGCGGTGCGGTCGAAGTCGGTCGCGATGGGCTCGGGCAGCCAGGGCCCCACGTACGCCTCGCGGCGCGACTGCACGTGCCTCAGCCGGTCGATCGCGAGCCTGGTGGTGATGCGTACGAGATAGCCGCGGGGCTCGCGGACGTCGCCGCGGTCCTCGGCGGACCAGCGCAGCCAGGCTTCCTGGACCACGTCCTCGGCATCGGCGATCCGGCCGAGCATGCGGTAGGCCACCCCCGTCAGCACGGAGCGGTGGGCTTCGAAGACGTCGGTCGCGGTATCGGTGGCCACCTCCCCATCCCAGCCGAAGGGGCCGGTGATGTCCAGGCAGTTCCTGTGCGTCGCTCAGCACACGCACCGGTGGACCGGGCGCGTGTTGATGCGCGCCGCGCGCTCATCGACGTTCCCCCTTGAATCGGGGGCTACTGAGCGGTAATTGTTGCTGACAAGGTGTCTACAGGGTCAGGGAGCGGCAGCATGGCCTCGAAGGTCTCGTTCACGATCGATTCCGCCGGCGGAGTCCGCACGCTGTCCGTGGTGTACGAACGCCTCGGCACCGGCGAACCGCTGCTGCTGCTCCACGGCATCGGACACCACTGGCAGGCCTGGGAACCGGTCCTTCCCGCCCTCGCCGCCGAGCGCGAGGTCATCGCCGTCGATCTGCCCGGTTTCGGCATGTCACCCGCACTGCCCGACGGGGTGTCCTACGACCTCTCGACCGTGGTCCCGGTGCTTGGCGCGTTCTGTGCGGCGCTCGGCATCGACCGGCCGCATGTCGCGGGCAACTCGCTCGGCGGGCTGCTCGCCCTCGAACTGGGCCGCGAGAAGCTCGTACGCTCGGTCACCGCCCTCTCCCCCGCCGGGTTCTGGACGGAGAACGAGCGCCGCTACGCGTTCGGGACGCTGCTCGCGATGCGCCGGGGCGCCCGGATGATGCCCGTGCCGATGATCGACCGGCTGTCCCGTACGGCCGCCGGGCGCGCGGCGCTGACCAGCACCATCTACGCCCGCCCCGGGCGCCGTTCACCCGAGGCGGTCGTGGCGGAGACGCTCGCCCTGCGGGAAGCCACCGGCTTCCGTCGGACCCTGGACGCGGGTCGCGACGTGCTGTTCACCGAGGATGTACCCGGTCTCCCGGTCACCGTGGCGTGGGGCACCCGCGACCGGCTGCTCCTGCGCCGCCAGGGCGTCCGCGCCAAGCACGCCATCCCCGGCGCCCGGCTGGTGCGGCTTCCCGGCTGCGGCCATGTACCCATGAACGACGACCCCGCGCTCGTCGCGCGGGTGATCCTCGACGGCAGCCGCTGAATCCTTGCGACTGCGGGACCGCGCTGCGTCCGCGGCCGAAGCCGTACACGGCTCCTCGGAGTTGGACCGGCCGCGGACCTTGGCCCTGTCCGGGCGGTCTTGTCGGGCCCGCGACGCTCCCCCAGGGCTTCGCCCGGGTGGGGGTGCCCCCGGCGGATCCAGGGGGAGTACCCCCGGCTACGGCACTCCCCCAGCTACCGCGGCGAGATGCCCCCACCGCCTTGCGATGCGTCCCCTCGGCCCTCCGGGCCCGGGGAGACCCCATGCATCCGACGCGCGGCCCGTTCCTCGAAGATCGCCCGGACAGGACATGGCGCGGCCGGTTGTTCACGTGGGGTTCGTGTGTCCGCCTCCGCCGGGCGCTAGGCATGGGCACGGCAAGCCCTCGCCCAATTTCCTCTCAGGAGGCGTACCGATGTCGTACAACCGCCGTACCGTCCTGCGCGGTTCCCTCGCCGCGTCGGCGGCGCTCACGCTCGGGGCCGCCGCCCCGGCCCAGGCTCTGCGCGGCAGGCCGGGCGCTGCCTTTGGCGTTCAGACGGGCGACGTCACGTCGTCGTCAGGCCTGGTGTGGGTACGGTCCGACCGGCCCGCCCGGATGATCGTGGAGACCTCGGCGACCGAGTCGTTCCGCCGGGCGCACAGCTGGCACGGCCCGCTCCTGGGCTCCGGAACCGATTTCACCGGGACGACCGCGCTGCGCGGTCTGCCGCCGGGCGAGCAGATCCACTACCGGGTGACGCTCGCGGACCCCGACGACCCGCGCCGCACCGGCGAGCCGGTGTACGGGACGTTCCGCACGGCCCCCGCGCGGCGCCGGTCGTCCGGGGTGCGTTTCCTGTGGTCGGGCGACATCGCCGGGCAGGGCTGGGGCATCAACCCGGACATCGGCGGGTTCCGCGCGTACGAGGAGATGCGGCGCCTCGACCCGGACTTCTTCCTGTGCAGCGGGGACACGGTGTACGCGGACGGGCCGATCGCCCCGAGCGTGACGCTGCCCGACGGGCGGGTGTGGCGCAACATCACGACCGAGGAGAAGTCCAAGGTCGCGGAGACCCTCGCCGAGTACCGCGGCAACTTCCGCTACAACCTCCTGGACGAGAACGTCCGCCGGTTCAACGCACAGGTGCCGACAGTGGTGCAGTGGGACGACCACGAGGTGCGCAACAACTGGTACCCCGGCCAGATCCTCGACGACGCGCGCTACACCGAGAAGAACGTGGACGTGCTGGCCGCCCGCGCGATGCAGGCGTTCGGTGAGTACTTCCCGGTCTCCACGCTGCCGGCTCACGGGCGTGAGGGACGGATGCACCGGGTGGTGCGGTACGGACCGCTGCTCGACGTGTTCGTGCTCGACATGCGCTCCTACCGGAACGCCAACTCCCCCGGGCGGCAGGCGGACGACACGACCGGGATTCTCGGTGCGGAGCAGCTGACCTGGCTCAAGCGCGAGCTGTCGCGGTCGCGTGCGGTGTGGAAGGTGCTCGCGGCGGACATGCCGCTGGGGCTCGTCGTGGCGGACGGTTCCACGAACTTCGAGGCGGTCGCACAGGGAGACCCTGGTGTACCGCTCGGGCGCGAGCTGCAGATCGCCGAGCTGCTGCGGTTCATCAAGCACCGCCGGATCACGGGCACGCTGTGGCTGACGGCGGACGTGCACTACACCTCGGCACAGCACTACGCCCCGGAGCGGGCCGCGTTCAAGGACTTCGCTCCCTTCTGGGAGTTCGTGTCCGGCCCGCTGGCGGCAGGGGGGTTCCCGGCGAACGCGCTGGACGGGACGTTCGGGCCCGACCGGGTCTTCGTGCGGGCGCCGGAGCGGGCCAATGTGTCGCCGATGGAGTCGCCGCAGCACTTCGGCGAGGTCGACATCGACGGCGGCAGCGGTGAGCTGACGGTCCGCCTGCGGGCGGAGGGCGGAGAGGTTCTCTTCAGCAAGGTGCTGCAGCCCGGACGGGTGGGGCAGGACCGCGGATGAATCGCCGACCGCCCGGTCCGGTGCCGATGCCGGTCCGGTGCCGGCCGTGAACGGCACGTGATGTGATGCGCCGTCGTCCGGGCGTGCTGCGGGCGATCGCGGGCACCTGACAACGCATCGGGGCAGCCCGGGCAGGTCTGTGCATGACCGCCCGGGCCGGCCCGTGAATGGTTGCCCGGGCGGCCCGTGGAGGTTGCCCGGGCAGGCCCATGGATGGCTGCCCGAGCAGGCCTGTGGATGGCCGAGGGGCGTTGTCAGTGGTCGGCCCTACGGTTCCAGCCATGACGCGATCCGTACAGGCACTGGCCTATTCCCGCTCGTCCGCCCTGGAGTCCGCAGGGGGCGGACGCCTGCTCGGGTTGGAGACCGCCGGTGGGCTGACGCCCACGGGAGCCGAGCCCCATCCCCGCTTCTTCTCCGGCTTTCTGACGTCGCCCCAGGCTGCGGCCCGTGGGCTGCTGGCGGTCGCGGATGTGGCGTCCACCCGTTACTACCAGCGGGAGTTGCGCGCCTCGCTCGACCCGGTGGTCACGGGCAACGGAGACCGGCTGCGATGTGAGTCGTTCTCCGGATGCTGTGGGGTGTACGCACGCCTCGACGTGCTCCAGGAAGGCCTGGACGGTGCCGAGACCGGGCACGGCACGACGAACGTCGATGTCAACAACCCGCTGCGGGAGGCACTTTCACGGCTCGCCGGGGACGATCCGCTGCATCTGCGGGTCGGGCCCGACGAGCTCGCCGTGACCACGCTGGACGGGCCCGTGGTGGAGAAGAAGGTTCCGCTGCCGGACCGCTGGCTCCGCGGGTTCGCGGAGGCGCAGGTGGTCTCCGCCGGCTTCGACCTGCGGGCCGAGCTGAGCGCCGACGAGGCCGTGCGCTTCCTCCGCTCGCTGCCTCGTTCCTCGGGCAGCGCGTCACGGGGCGCGATGTGGGTCGTCCCGGCGGGCCGGACACTACGGCCGACGACGCGGCCGGGGCCCGGGGCCGTCTGCCTGCCCGGGCCGGAACGGTTGACGGCGTTGCAGCGGGTGCTGCGTCAGGCGACGGGCCTGCGGGTGTACGGGCCGCCGGTGGCCGACGGTGCGGCCACGTCGAGTGCGTGGGAGGTGACGCTGCCCGGTATGAGGCTCACGCTCACCCTGTCGCCGGACGCGGCCAGAGGGTTCTCGGGCGAGGGCGGCGTGCTGGAAGCCCTGGCGACCGACGAGGCCGCGGAGGACGCGGAGCTGATATCGGTCCTGCTGGCCTGGGAGCCCCGGATCGACCCGGCGGACCTCGCCGAGCAGTCGGGGCTCACCGTGGCGCGCGTGCGTGCCGCCCTCGTCCGGCTCGGCACCGCGGGCCGGGTGGGGTACGACCTCGCGGACGCGGCGTACTTCCACCGGGAGCTGCCGTACGACGCGGACCGCGCCGAGCGGCACAATCCGCGACTGGTCGCGGCCCGGGCCCTGGTCTCGGCGGGCGCGGTACGCATCGCGGGCGCGACGGCGACCGTGGCCTCGGGTGACCGGCGCTACCAGGTGCGGGACTCGGACGGCGTGCTCAGCTGCACGTGCACGTGGTGGGCCGACTACCGGGGCAGCCGCGGCCCGTGCAAACACGCCCTGGCCGTACGCATGACCAAGCGCGGCGCGCAGACTGCGGGAGGTGCGCGATGAAGGACCTCCTGGAAGCCGTCCGGGCGGGCAGGAAGCAGGACGTGCCGGGACTGGTGAAGTCGATGACGACGGCAGAACGCCGGGCTGCGGCCGTCGAGTTGAAAGCGCTGCGCCGAGAGGTGCGTGGGTGGAACGGGGACTTGGACCGCTGGCGGCAGCGTGACGCCGCCCAGTACGCCCTGCTCGTCGCGGGCGCCGGATGCCACACGGGGGCGGCGGCCGCTGCCGCGTGGCTGGGTGCGCGGGAGCTTCGCAACTGGAGGCCGCTGCCGACCGCTGTTCTGCTCGAAATCCTCGCCGACCGGGATCCCGCATGGCTCGGGGATCTGGCTCACCGGCTCGCGGACCGGGCGTCCACCGCGGGAGAGGACTATCCGCTGATCTCGGAGCTGGTCCGGATCGCGCAGTGTCCCGTGCCGACGACGGACGCTTTCGTGCACGGCTGGGCGGAGTCCCTGATATCGGCCCGGCCTTCGCACGCCTCACGGGCCACGCTCCCCCTGGCGTTGCGCAACGATCCGCATGTGCGGGTGCTGGTGCCCCGCCTGTTCGAGACGGTGGAGCCGGCTCCGGTTCTCTCCTGGTACGAAGACCCGGAGGCACCGAACCACTGGCCGTCGGCGCTCGCACGGCTGTCGGAGGAAGGAGTGCTGGAGCGCTCCGTGCTCGTCGACGGGTGCGTGGCGCGGCTGCTGCGTGGAGGCAGGCCGGGGCAGTTGCGGTTCTTCCTGATCCTGCTGAAGCGCCTCGCGCTGACCCCGCAGGAGGAACTGGACCGTACGGCCGACTGGATCGCCATGGCCGCGGACGGGCCGTCGCCGCTGGCCGCTCACGCCCAGGAAGTCCTCGCCCGGCCGGCCGAGTCCGGTGAACTGCCGGTCGGGCAGCTCGCGGAGATGTCCGGCGCGGTGCTGTTCCGCACCGAGAAGAAGCTGGTCCGGGCTCAGCTGGTGCTGCTCGGCAAGGTGCTGCGGCGCGAGCCGTCGGCAGCGGGTGAGCTGCTGCCGGTGGTGGCCGAGGCGTTCGGGCACGAGGACACCGGGGTCCAGGAGCGTGCGCTCAAGCTGGTGGCCCGTCATCTGTCGAGCAGCGGGCGGAAGCGGGCGGAGGACGTGGACGACAGTCTGCGCAAGGAACTGGCCGACTGTGCGGACCGGTTGAGCCCGGTGCACCGGACGCTCGCCGCCGAAGTGTTCGGCCAAGAGCTCCTGAGTGCCGAGACCGTGCCGTACTACGAGGAGACCCTGCCACCGGCACCGGTCCCCCGGCTGATGGCTCCCGCACCTGACACCGTCGCCGAGACCGTCGAGCTCGTGGCGGCGCTGCTCAAGTCGCGCTCCATGTCCGTGCCGGAGTTCGAGCGGGCGCTCGACGGCCTCGTGCGGCATTCCTACCGGGACAGGGAAGCCTTGGCCGAGGCGCTGCGCCCCGCGCTCTCCGGCAGCTGGTGGCTGGAGGACGCATCGGACAGGGACGCATCGGACAGGAAGGCATCGCCACTGCCCTCGGCAGAGCAGCTGCACGGAATGGAGGTCGTCGCGGCCGCCGTGCTGGAGCGGGTGTCACTGTCGAGCCTGCGCGACGGGAGGGTACGAGGCGGCTCCACCGCGGACTGCGCCCACCTCGCTCTGGATGCCGTGGTCAACGACCGGCTGTGGGAGGCCGCCCACCGGATCAGGACCCGGCCGTTGCCGTTCCTCCTCGCCACGCCGACCGAGGAGAGCGGGACGCTGGAGGCGGGCGAGCTCGTGGAGCGGCTGCGGTCGTATCAGCGGCTGTGCGCGGACCCGGCGTCCGGCGACTTCGCCCAGGCACTGCTGCGCGTGCGCCGGGACGGAAGCGGCGGGGACGGCGCCGCGGTTGCCGCGGCAGCGCTGGGCACCCGGGAAGGGGAGCGGCTCGCCGCCTGGCTCCGGGCGGACGGCGACGCGGCTCCACTGCTGCGCCGCGTCCATGAGCCCGGACCGCCGTCCCAGCACCACTGGTGGGACCGCGCACGGGATGCCGTACGGCACATCGTGCTGGAGACCCGGGAGCGGCTGGTTCTCCAGCACGAGTTCCCGCAGCCGTTCCAGAGGCTGGGGCGCCCTCACTCCGGACAGGGCCGCTGCTATCACTGGTCGGCGCTGGAATCCCAGTGGCTTTCGGTCATGCCCGAGGACCGCGACACGCTGGCCGCCTGGCTGCTGCCCGAGGTGACGGCCTGCGCCACCTCCGAAGCGCGCGGCAGCGCCCTGGTGTTGCCGCGGCTGGCCGAGTCGGGCGGCCCTGCCGGTGAGGCCCTGCACCTGGCGGTGGCCTGCGGGCTCGGGGCGCGGCATGCCGAGGACCGGCTCTCGGCGGTGGACGCGTTGCTCGTGCTCGCGGCACGGGGCCAATTGGATGGTGAACGGCTGGGACGTGACGTTGCCGAGCTCGTCTCGCTTGGTACGGTCAAGCCCAACCGGCTGGCGGACGCGGTCCGTACGGCCGCCGCGACCGGTGCGTACGCGACAACGTGGTCGGTGCTGGGCGCGGCGCTTCCCGGTCTGCTGGAGGCAGGTCATCCACCGCGTGGCACCGGGGAGATACTGTCCGTGGCCGCCGACTGCCTGGAGCGGTGCGGGGCAGCCGCGGAGCCGGACGGAGTTCCGGAGCCCCGTGGGCTCGCCGAGCTGGCCGCGCGAGGCGGCTCCTCACAGCTGGTCACCCAGGCCAACCGGCTGCTGACCGCGTTGCGTCACAGCCATGATCAGTCCAGGACACAAATTGCAGAAAACAGCCGATAACCTGCTAGATCTGCGCTTAACCAGTCAGTCACAAAGCGTTCGTGATCACGCAACACCCTTCGGTCACAGTGATGGCATGACTGAAGTGACTTCCGTGAAGAAGGCCCGCCGTCAACACCACTGGCGGCGGGATCTGATCGAGCTGGCCGCCCTGTTCACCGCCGTCGCCGTCGCGGACGCCGTGGCGAACACGATCGCCCACGGTCCCGACGGCCCCTATCTGCTCGTCGTCTCCGCCGTCGCACTCATCGCCACGGCCGCGTTCCACACATGGTGGGCACGGCGCCACAGCCATGCGCCCCCGGCCGCCGATACCGGCGGTCCCGGAGCAGCCCGCTCCGGGACCGGCCGCACGTCGGGAACCTCCGACCGGTCCGCCGCGGACGAGCCCGGCGCGCGCGAGAGCGCGGCACTGTGGCGGATGCGTACGACCGTGCGGGACGAGCCCGGCACTCTCGCGGCGCTGTGCACGGCACTCGCCCGCCACCACGTGGACATCCTCACGCTCCAGACCCACCCCCTCGCGGACGGGACGGTCGACGAGTTCCTGCTGCGGGCCCCCGCCACGCTGCAGGCGCAGCAGATCACCCGGGAGGTGGCTGCCGCGGGCGGCAGCAGTACCTGGATCGAGCGCGCCGACGCGCATGACCTGGTGGACACCCCGACGCGCCTGCTCGGCCTCGCCACCCGCACCGCTCTGGACGCGGCCGAACTTCCCCTCGCACTGCGCCAGTTGCTCGGCCGCTGCACGATCCATTCCCTGCCCGCCGAAACCCTCACGGGCCGGCCGACCGGTGGGCACGCGCCCGTCGAAGGCGTGCTGGACGAGACGGTGATACGGCTGCGCGATCCGAACGGCGGAACGATCACGGTCGAGCGGCCCTATCTGCCATTCACGCCGACCGAGTTCGCCCGGGCACGCGCCCTCGTCGAGCTGGACGCCCGCCTCGGCCCGCGCATTCCGCGCAGCCAGGATGTGCTGACGCTCCCGGAGGGCAATGAGATCACCGTGCGCCGCGCCGACCCGAGCGACCTCGCCGCCGCCCGGGCGATGCACGACCGGTGCTCCGCACGCACCCTGGGCCTGCGGTACCACGGCCCGGTGGGTGACGCGGACCGCTATCTGAACCATCTGCTCAGCCCGCGGTTCGGCCGCACGCTCGCCGTTCAGACGGCCTCCGGCCGGATCGTCGCCCTCGGTCACCTGCTCTGGGACGGCGACGAGACCGAGGTGGCGCTCCTCATCGAGGACGAATGGCAGCGCCGTGGCATCGGCTCCGAGCTGCTGGGCCGGCTGGTCGCGATGGCCGTCGAGGCGGGATGCGAGAGCGTGTACGCCGTGACGCAGGCGTCCAACACGGGCATGGTCGCGGCCATGCGCGGGCTCGGCCTCCCGCTCGACTACCAGATAGAGGAAGGGACGCTCGTGATCACCGCCCGGCTGGACGCGACTCCCGTGCGCTCCCGGCTTCCGTACGAGCTGCCGCAGGCACTCCCCCACGAGCGGGGGCGCGGCGAGCACTGAGTGCTTCGCACAGATCGGCCCACAGGTCCTCGACGTCCTCCAGCCCGACCGACATCCGCAGCAGCCTGTCGCCGACGCCCGCGGCGCGCCGGTCTCCTTCGGCCACGATCCGGTGGCTGATGGAGGCCGGGTGCTGGATGAGCGTGTCGACGCTGCCGAGGCTCACCGCAGGCGTGATCAGCCGGACACGGCCGATCACGTCGCGCGGGTCCCCGTACACCTCGAAGGAGACCATCGCGCCGCCCACCGCCGGGTAGTGGACCTCGGCGACACGGGGGTCGGCGGCGAGGCGCCGGGCCAGCTCGGCGGCGGTCGCCGACGCGGCCCGTACCCGTACCGGGAGCGTGGACAGACCACGCAGCAGGAGATAGCCGGCCATGGGGTGCAGCACTCCGCCGGTGGCGAAGCGCACCTGCCGCAGCGCGGCGGCGAACTCCTCGTCACAGGCCACGACGCCGCCCATCACGTCACCGTGCCCGCCCAGGTACTTGGTCGCGCTGTGCAGCACGATCCGCGCGCCCTGCCCCGCGGGCCGCTGCAGGACGGGCGTGGCGAAGGTGTTGTCGACGAGGAGCGGCACGGAACCGCAGGAGTGGGCGAGCGCCCTGATGTCGGTCTCGGACAGCGTCGGGTTGGCGGGGGTCTCGACCATGACCAGCCCGGTGTCCGGCCGGATCGCGGCCGCCACTCCCGCCGGGTCGGTCCAGGTCACCTCGGTGCCGAGCAGCCCACCCTCCAGGAGATGGTCGCTGCATCCGTACAGCGGCCGGACCGCCACCACGTGGCGCAGCCCCATCGAGGCCCTGACCAGCAGCACCGCGGTGAGGGCCGCCATGCCGCTGGCGAAGGCCACGGCGCTCGCGGTCCCCTCGAGCCGGGCCAGCGCCGTCTCGAAACGGGCCGTCGTGGGGTTGTCGAGCCGGGCGTAGACAGGCGGGCCCTCCAGCCGGCCGCCGGTCGCGGCGAAGGCGTCGATGCGCGCGGCCTCCGCCTCGACGTCGTGCGACGGGTAGGTGGTCGACAGGTCGATCGGTACGGCATGCAGGCCGAGCTCCACGAGATCCTCGCGGCCGGCGTGCACGGCTTCGGTGGCAAGCGCCCTGGTTGTGGGCATGGGGGCGATCGAGGCGGAGTAGTCCATGGCCCGGCACTCTGAACAATTACCGGCGAGTAGTGAGATTGCGCCGTGTTACGTTCGGGCCATGGCCGAATCTGTCGCGCTTGACCCGGTGGATTTGCACATACTGCGCGTTCTGCAGAACGACGCCCGGACGACCTACCGGGAGGTTGCCGCGGAGGTGGGTGTCGCTCCGTCGACGTGTCTGGACCGAGTGGCCCGAATGCGCCGCAGCGGCGTGATCCTCGGCCATCAGCTCCGACTGGATCCAGCCAAACTCGGCAGGGGTCTTGAAGCGCTGCTTTCGGTCCAGGTACGCCCGCACCGCAGGGAGCTGATCGGTCCCTTCGTGGAGCGGGTGCGGGCACTGCCCGAGTCACGTGCGCTGTTCCATCTGACGGGCCCCGACGACTATCTGGTGCATGTGGCCGTGGCTGACACGGCGGATCTGCAGCGGCTGGTGCTCGACGAGTTCACCTCGCGGCGCGAAGTCGCCCGTGTGGAGACCCGGCTGATCTTCCAGCACTGGGACTGCGGTCCGTTGCTGCCGCCGCTTCAGGAGCCCGCCGGGCATGCTCATTTGTCAGCCGACTGACGCCATCTGAGATCGTTCGGTGGTGACGGCGGCACCTCGGTCGTATCAGGATGAGCACATGCCAGAGACACCGAGCAGCGCGCTGCCCCGCCAGGTCGCCGACGCCTACGTCGACGCACTCATCGACCTCGATCCGATCACCGGTACCTACTTGGGAGTCCCGGCGAGCGCGACCCGCCTCCCCGACTTCTCCCCGGCCGGCCAGGAGGCCGTGGCCGATCTCGCCCGTGCGACGCTCGTACAGCTCGACAAGGCAGAGAAGCAGCCCGGCGCCGGGTCGGACGCGGAGCGGCGCTGCGGGCGCCTGCTGCGCGAGCGGCTCACGGCCGAACTGGCCGTGCACGAGGCCGAGGAGGGGCTGCGCACCGTCAGCAATCTGCGCTCCCCCGCCCACGCCCTGCGCAATGTGTTCACCGTGATGCCGACCGGGTCGAAGGAGGACTGGGCGGCGGTCGCGGAGCGGCTGCGTGCGGTCCCGGCCGCTCTGGAGGGCTACCGTGCGTCGCTGGCGCTGGGTCTTGAACGCAAGCTGGCCGCCGGTCCACGGGCCACGGCGTCGTTCATCACCCAGCTCGGCGAGTGGTCGGGCGCGACGGCCGCGGACGGACGCGCCTGGTTCGAGGAGTTCGTCACGGCAGGGCCGGACGAACTGCGCGCCGAACTCGACAGTGCCGCACACGTCGCCACGGAGTCCCTCGTCGCACTCCGCGACTGGATGAGCGAGGTCTACGCGCCGGCGGTGCAGGGCGCCCCCGACACGGTGGGCCGCGAGCGGTACGCCCGCTGGGTGCGCTACTTCAACGGTACGCAGCTCGACCTCGACGAGGCGTATGCCTATGGCTGGGCCGAGTACCACCGGCTGCTCGGTGAGATGAAGGCCGAAGCGGACAAGATCCTTCCCGGGGCCGGGCCCTGGGAGGCGCTGGCCCACCTCGACGAGCACGGCACCCACATCGAGGGAGTCGAAGAAGTCCGTGTGTGGCTGCAGAAGTTGATGGACGAGGCGATCGAGGCGCTCGACGGGACCCACTTCGAACTCGCCGAGCGGGTCCGCGTGGTCGAGTCCCGCATCGCCCCTCCCGGCGGCGCCGCCGCCCCGTACTACACCGGCCCTTCCGAGGACTTCTCGCGGCCCGGCCGGACCTGGCTGCCGACCATGGGCGAGACCCGCTTCCCGGTGTACGACCTGGTCTCCACCTGGTACCACGAGGGTGTGCCGGGCCACCATCTGCAGATCGCGCAGTGGGCGCACGTCGCCGACCAGCTCTCCCGCTACCAGGCGACCATCGGCGGAGTCAGCGCCAACGCGGAGGGCTGGGCGCTGTACGCGGAGCGGCTCATGGACGAACTGGGCTTCCTGCCCGACCCGGAGCGCCGGCTCGGCTATCTGGACGCGCAGATGATGCGGGCCTGCCGGGTCATCGTCGACATCGGCATGCACCTGGAGCTGGAGATTCCGGCCGACTCCCCGTTCCACCCCGGGGAGCGGTGGACCCCGGATCTGGCGGAGGAGTTCTTCGGCCGGCACAGCGGACGGCCCGCGGACTTCGTCGAGAGCGAGCTGACCCGCTATCTGTCCATGCCCGCCCAGGCCATCGGCTACAAGCTGGGCGAGCGGGCCTGGCTGCTGGGCCGCGAGAACGCGCGGGCGGCGCACGGTGACGCCTTCGACGCGAAGGCCTGGCACATGGCGGCGCTGTCCCAGGGGCCGCTGGGTCTCGACGATCTCGTGGACGAGCTGTCCAAGCTCTGAGGTGCGTCCTCGTTCCGCGGCGTGTCCTCAGGCACGCCGCGGTTCCGGCTCTCGCACGCGCGGCGGGCGCTCAGCTCGTGCGGCCGGGACATGAGCAGCGCTG
>NZ_JBSGZO010000233.1:0-13362 GCF_053611045.1 Streptomyces sp. NPDC054841
CCGCCGAGCCCGTCACGGACTTCGGCGGCCTGGAGAAGAACGGCGTACGGCTCGCGATCTGCATCCGTACTCCCGTGCGGAAGTCCAGGAATTCCTGGCGCGGTTCTCCGAAGTAGAGCCAGGGATACGAGCGGGCCCGCACCCCGATCGCCCGGAAGACGTCCAGCGCCTCCTCGAACCGCTTGCTCAGGATCAGCATCAGGGCCAGCTCGTTGCGGAATCCGGCTGCCTCCGGGTCGCCCGGCTCATAGAAGGAGGACAGCTCCCGCGCACGGTCCACCGCGGCCGTGATCCGGGACCGGTCCACCGGCCCGTCGTCGCCGACGCCGGCCACGACGTCGTACTCGATGGCGGCGGCCAGCGGCAGGGCGTGCAGCTTCGAGCCCGGCAGAGCCTCTGCGGCGGCCCGCTCGGCGAAGGCGAACATCTCCTCGTGCGAGCCGTGCCACTTCGCGCACAGGTACTGGAGCGCGGCGGCGTGGCAGCCGTAATGGTGCGGGGCGCGGGCCGTGGCTTCGGCCCAGTACGCGTCGAAGAGGTCGCGCGGCGCCTGGATGCCCATGGCGTGGGTCAGGGCGATCTGCCAGGGCACCGGGTCGTCGGGGTTGAGCTCGGCGGCCGCGCCGATGACCGGTACGGCGTCCTCGAGAAGGGCGAAGAACGCCCGGAACTGATCGCGCGACACCTGTTCGGCGCGGGCCGCGGACCGTATCGCCCAGGCCCGGTCGATACAGAGGTCGGCCTTGACCAGCATCGCGTCCGGGTCCTCCGGCGCCCCGGCGAGCCAGGCGTCCAGCCAGCCCGGATTGTGCAGCGCGGACTCGGCGAGCTCGCCGACGTAGTGGCTGCGCCGTTCCCACTCGGCGCCGAGCCGGGTCGCGGCGAGCAGCTCCCGCGCGGGACCGTGGTCACCGGCGACGGCCGCGGCGACGGCGGCGCGCAGCGCTGCGGGACGGTCGTCGAGGAGAACCGCCTCGTCCGGCGGAAGGTCGGCGCCGATGGCGGAGCCGTGCCGGAGCAGACGCGGCATGGTGATGAAGGAGCGCAGGGGCACGAGCGCACATTCAACAACCAGGGGCGTGCTTCCACCAGGGATCTGCTTGGTTCGACCCCGGCCTGGTTTGACCCCCTGCGGCCCGCCCCGTAACCTTGACCGTCGGCGTGTTTCCATACGCGCCAGCTTCTGAGCACCTCCCTCCGGCTCGGCCGGAGAGGCCGTTCATCCCGTGTGGAGAGTCGCAGGCCTGTGGCCTGTGCGGACGGCTGGCATCAGAGGTTCCCGTTCCGAGCGAGAGAGAGATCCGCGTGTACGCCATCGTGCGCAGCGGTGGTCGCCAGCACAAGGTTGCTGTCGGCGACATCGTTGAGGTTGACAAGATTTCCACTGCCAAGGTTGGCGACACGGTCGAGCTCTCGACCCTGCTCGTTGTCGACGGCGACGCCGTGACCAGCGACCCGTGGGTGCTGGCCGGCATCAAGGTCCAGGCCGAGATCGTGGACCACCACAAGGGCGCCAAGATCGACATCCTGCGCTACAAGAACAAGACCGGCTACCGCCGTCGTCAGGGCCACCGCCAGCAGTACACGGCGATCAAGGTCACGGCGATCCCCACGGCTGCGAAGTAAGGGACTGAGGAGAGATGGCACACAAGAAGGGCGCATCGTCCACCCGGAACGGTCGCGACTCCAACGCTCAGCGGCTCGGCGTGAAGCGCTTCGGCGGTCAGGTCGTCAACGCGGGTGAGATCCTGGTCCGTCAGCGTGGCACACACTTCCACCCGGGCTCGGGCGTCGGCCGCGGCAGCGACGACACGCTGTTCGCGCTGAACGCCGGTGCGGTGGAGTTCGGCACCCACCGCGGCCGCAAGGTCGTGAACGTCGTTCCGGTCGCCTGATCCAGGCCCCGTAGAACAGTTCTTCGCGAGGGCGGACCTCACTTCTCGTACGGACGTACGGGAAGAGGGTCCGCCTTTCGCGTGTTACTGAAGAGACATTTCCGTACGTAATCATCTGGAGGCACATCCATGACCACCTTCGTGGACCGCGTCGAGCTGCATGTCGCCGCGGGTAACGGAGGCCACGGCTGCGCCTCCGTGCATCGGGAGAAGTTCAAGCCGCTCGGCGGGCCCGACGGCGGGAACGGCGGTCGTGGCGGTGACGTCATCCTCACCGTCGACCAGTCGGTCACGACCCTGCTCGAGTACCACCACTCGCCGCACCGCAAGGCCACCAACGGCAAGCCCGGCGAGGGCGGCAACCGCTCCGGCAAGGACGGCCAGGACCTCGTGCTGCCCGTCCCGGACGGCACGGTCGTCCTCGACAAGCAGGGCAATGTGCTGGCCGACCTGGTCGGGCAGGGCACGACGTACGTGGCGGCCGACGGCGGCCGCGGAGGCCTCGGCAACGCGGCACTGGCGTCGGCCCGCCGCAAGGCGCCGGGCTTCGCGCTGCTCGGCGAGCCCGGTCGCGCCGGCGACATCGTCCTGGAGCTGAAGACCGTCGCGGACGTGGCGCTGGTCGGCTACCCGAGCGCGGGCAAGTCCTCGCTCATCTCGGTGCTGTCCGCGGCCAAGCCGAAGATCGCGGACTACCCCTTCACCACGCTCGTACCGAACCTGGGCGTCGTCACGGCCGGCTCGACCGTCTACACGATCGCGGACGTGCCGGGCTTGATCCCGGGCGCCAGCCAGGGCCGCGGCCTCGGCCTGGAGTTCCTGCGCCATGTCGAGCGCTGCTCGGTGCTGGTGCACGTCCTGGACACGGCGACGCTGGAGTCCGACCGGGACCCCGCCTCCGACCTCGATGTCATCGAGGAGGAGCTGAAGCAGTACGGCGGACTCGACGACCGTCCCCGGATCGTCGTCCTCAACAAGATCGACATCCCGGACGGCCAGGACCTCGCGGACATGATCCGCCCGGACCTGGAGGAGCGCGGCTACCACGTCTTCGAGGTGTCGGCGGTCGCGCGTACCGGTCTGAAGGAGCTGTCCTTCGCACTGGCCGACATCGTGGCGAAGGCGCGCGCGGCCAAGCCGAAGGAGGAGGCGACCCGGATCGTCATCCGCCCGAAGGCGGTCGACGACGCGGGCTTCACGGTCACGCAGGAGGAGGACGGCCTCTTCCGCGTGCGCGGCGAGAAGCCGGAGCGCTGGGTGCGCCAGACCGACTTCAACAACGACGAGGCCGTCGGCTACCTGGCGGACCGCCTCAACCGCCTCGGTGTCGAGGAACAGTTGATGAAGGCGGGCGCCCGCGCGGGCGACGGCGTGGCGATCGGCCCCGAGGACAACGCGGTCGTCTTCGACTGGGAGCCCACGATGATGGCCGGTGCGGAGATGCTCGGCCGCCGCGGCGAGGACCACCGCCTCGAGGCCCCGCGCCCCGCGGCCCAGCGCCGCAAGGACCGCGACGCGGAACGCGACGAGGCGCAGCGCGAGTTCGACGACTTCGACCCGTTCTAGGCCGCAGGCCCTGACGGCCCTCAACCGCCGGAGGGGCTCCGATGGAGCCCCTTTGGCGTTTGAGGAGCGGGATCCGGGCCGTCGTCGCTCCAGCTCGCCCGCCCCGGTAGGGGCGGGCCGCGAGCGGACAGGATCCGATCGGTTCAGATCCGTGCGGTGGCACAACCTGCCGTGCCCGATCACCGTCTTGTACGCGGGGGCAGGGCACATTGCCCCGGCCGGCACTGAACGGAGCGTTGATGAAGGTCTCCTTCCTCATCCACACCATCTACGGCATCGGCGGCACCATCCGCACCACGCTCAATCTCGCGGAGGAGCTCGCCGGACGGCATGAGGTGGAGATCGTCTCCGTCTTCCGGCACCGGGACGAGCCGCTCTTCGCGATCGACCCCCGCGTCAAGGTCGTACCGCTCGTCGACACCCGGCAGTCCTCCCCGGGGAACGAGCAGAAGCATCCGCTCGCGCTGCGGCCCGCCGAGCGCTTCCCGGCCCATGACGCGCGTTTCACGGAGTACAGCGAGCTCACCGACGAGCGGGTGCGGGAGCACTACGCCGGCTCCGACGCCGACGTGATCATCGGGACCAGGCCGGGGCTCGTCGCGTACGTCGCCCAGTTCGCTCCGGAGCGCGCCGTGCTCATCGGCCAGGAGCACATGACGCACAATCACCACAAGCCCGAGCTGCGCGCCGAGCTGCGCGAACACCTCGCCGCGCTCGACGCGTTCGTCACCGTTTCGGAGGGCGACGCGGCGGTGTGGCGGGAGCGGATGCCGCTGCCGGACACCCAGGTGCTGGCCATCCCGAACAGCGTGCCCGAGCCCATGGTCGCCCCCTCCGATCTGAGCGGGACGACCGTCGTCGCGGCCGGGCGGCTCGCCTCGGAGAAGCAGTACGACGTACTGATCGAGGCGTTCGGCAAGGTCGTCGCCGTACGCCCGGAGTGGACCCTGCGCATCTGCGGCTGGGGCAACCAGAAGGAACGTCTCCGTCGACGCATCGACGAACTCGGCCTCTACAACAGCGTCCATCTCATGGGCCCCCGATCGCCGATCGAACCGGAGTGGGCGAAGGGCGCGATAGCCGTGTCCACCTCGCGCCACGAGTCCTTCGGCATGACCCTCGTCGAGGCCATGCGGTGCGGGCTGCCGGTCGTCAGCACCGACTGCGACTACGGTCCGCGCGAGATCATCGCGGACGGGGTCGACGGACTACTCGTCCCTGTCGGTGACACCGACGCCATCGCCGCAGCGCTGCTGCGGCTCATCGACGACGAGCCGCTGCGTCACCGGATGGGAGCCGCCGCCCGGTCGCATGCCTGCCGCTTCGACCCCGGCTCGGTCGCGAAGCAGTACGAGGAGCTCTTCGCGGACCTCGGCGCGGGCTCCCGTGCCCACGCCGCCACCTCGGCAGGCGGCCCCGCCGTGCGCGCCGGGTCGCCGCCGGACCCGGACTCGCTCTCCGACCCGGACTCGGCCCCCGACGTGGAATCGGCCTCCGACGTGGACTCGGCCTCCGACGTGGACTCGGCCTCCGACGTGGACTCGGACACGCTCCCGGATTCGGACTCGGCCCCGGACACCCCCCGCGTGGACTGCGTCGCGGACGACAGCGGCGCGCTCACCATCACCCTTCTCGGCGAGCGGACAGGGGACGCCGTCCTCGTGTGCGTGCACCCCGACGCCGCCGTCCCTGACCGCGTCTTCCCTTTCGACGCAAGCGGCCGCGCCACCGTCCCCGCGGGCGAGGACTTCGCCGAGGGCATCTGGACCTGCCACGCCGAGCGGCGGCACGACCTCGATCAGCCGCAGCCCGCCGCCGAGCGGACCTCACCCGCCGCTGACCGGACCCCGCTCGCCACCCGCGCCGTCGACCAGCGCGGAGCGATGCGGGCCGCCGCCCGCGTCCGGCCCGGCACGGTCGTACGCACCCTCGTCCCCTATGTACGGCAGGGCACGCTCTGCCTGCGCTCCTGGGTACGCCCGGTCCACGCCGAGTCGGGCGACGTCAACGTCAGCGACCGGCAGATCACCATTTCCGGGCGTTTGCTGGGCGAAGCGCAGCCGACCGGTGATCCGGTCCTTCTCCTGCGCCGCCGTGGTAAGGATGCCGGCGAGCTGGAGTTCCCCGGTGTCCGCGAGGGCACCGACGGCTTCCGCTGCACCCTCCCGACCGCCGCCCCCGCCGCGGTCCAGGCCTCCGCCCACGACGTCTGGGACCTCTGGCTGCGCTACGCGCCGGGCGCCGCACCCGTCAGGATCGGCCGCGTACTCGACGACGTGGTCGAGAAGGGCACGGTCTATCCGTATCCCTCCGTGGATCTGCTGAAGAAGCGCCCGCTCGCACGTGTGCGCGCTGTGGTGGGCCGGTTGCGCTCCCGGCCACGGGTCGAGGTAACGGTGAAGATCTTCTTCAGCGCCGGAAACGAACTTGTACTCAATGTCGTCGACAAAGCAATGAAGTAACTGTGAGCCACAGGCCGTGTCTGTGGTATCAGTCACCCCTTCGTCCCGTTCCGCCCTCTCAAACCCCCCTGGCCAGCGGGTGAACACCCGGTTTCGGCAGGGTGTGGAGCGCCCGATGCCCGCCTTGCGGGACGGTCACGGAGAGTGCGACCATCACACCGACCCCCAGTCATCGCAAGGTAGAGGTTCGTCTGTGTCCGTGCCGCAGGAAGCCAAGCCCCGCACCACAGCAGTCGTGCTCGCCGGTGGTACCGGCCAGCGCGTGGGGCTCGCGATCCCCAAGCAGCTGCTGAAGATCGCCGGCAAGGCCGTCATCGAGCACACGCTGACGATCTTCGAGCAGGCGGAAGCCATCGACGACGTGATTGTGCTGATGGCGCCGGGATTTGTGCCCGACGTCGAGAAAATCATCGCGAAGGCCGGACTCACCAAGGTCACCAAGGTGATCGAGGGCGGCGCGACCCGCAACGAGACCACCGAGCGCGCGATCCGGGCCATCGGTGAGGACCTCGCCGAGGGCGAGGACGCCAATGTCCTCTTCCATGACGCGGTGCGTCCGCTTCTGTCACAGCGAGTGATCGCGGACTGTGTCGACGCTCTCGAGCGCTACCAGGCCGTGGACGTCGCCATCCCCTCCGCGGACACGATCATCGTGACCCGCACCCACGGCGAGGACGGCGAGTTCATCACCGACGTCCCGGACCGTTCCCGGCTCCGCCGCGGTCAGACGCCGCAGGCCTTCAAGCTCTCCACGATCCGCAGGGCGTACGAGATCGCCGCCGGGGACCCCAACTTCCAGGCCACGGACGACTGCAGCGTCGTGCTCAAGTACCTGCCGGACGTGCCGATCTACGTCGTCGCGGGCGACGAGTACAACATGAAGGTCACTCAGCCGGTCGACGTCTTCATCGCCGACAAGCTCTTCCAGCTGGCCTCCACCGCCGCCCCGCGCCAGGCCGACGAGGCCGCCTACCGCGAGCTGCTGGCGGGCAGGACCCTGGTCGTCTTCGGGGGCTCGTACGGCATCGGCGCGGACATCGCCGCGCTCGCCGAGCAGTACGGCGCGAAGGTCTACGCCCTGGGCCGCTCCACCACCGGCACCCACGTCGAGAACCCGGAGCACGTGGACGACGCGCTCTCCAAGGCGTACGCCGAGAGCGGCCGTATCGACTACGTCATCAACACCGCGGGCGTCCTGCGCATCGGCAAGCTCGCCGAGACCGACAACGTGACCATTCAGGAAGCGCTGAACGTCAATTACCTGGCGCCCGTCCAGATTGCTCGCGCCTCGTACAAGTATCTGGCGGAGACCAAGGGGCAGCTGCTTCTCTATACCTCTTCCAGCTACACTCGCGGCCGCGCCGAATACAGCCTTTACTCGTCCACCAAGGCGGCCATGGTGAATCTCACCCAGGCCCTCTCCGACGAATGGGCGGGCGACGGAATCCGTGTGAATTGCGTCAACCCGGAGCGTACGGCCACGCCGATGCGCACCAAGGCGTTCGGCCAGGAGCCGGCCGGTTCGCTGCTGTCCTCCGAAGCCGTGGCCCGGACCTCGCTGGACGTGCTGCTCTCCGAGCTGACCGGCCATGTCATCGATGTACGGCAGCAGGACCCGACCCGCGAGGCGAGCGAGGCCTCCGGATTCGAGCAGGCGCTGGCGTCCGTGCTTGACCGTCAAGAGGATGTGTAATAATTCCCCATTGCTGAAACAATTCGGGCCTCTGTCGGTCGCCATACGCGACACAGAGGCCCGAGTTCGTGAAGGCTCGTCTTCACAATTTCCTTAAACGTGAATCAACCGGCACCTTTGGAGCAGATTCTACGTGATTTCGACCGCCATTCGCCTGGCACGTGTGGGCAGCCGGTCAGAGCTGGCCGCGGCAGTCCTGATGGGACTGGGGTATCCGTGCGTCATGATCGCCGCGCTGATCCCCAGCATCTGGATGTTCGCTGCGGCGGCCGCCGTGACCTATGCCGCGGACTGGTATCTGCACCAGCGCGGCAGCTACCTGGTCAACCGCCTGAACAAGGTCCGGGCCGGTCTGCCGATCCGCTTCCTGCTCCGCCAGCTGCTGCTGATCCTGCTGCTCGCCCGCGAGAACCTCGCGGATCAGCCGCTGTTCTACGCGACGGTCGCCTGCTTCCTGCTCTTCTACGGCCTCCAGGCGCCGCACGGCGCGCTGACCACCCTGATCCGGCTGCGCCGGACCATGCCGGTCGTCACCCGCAACGTCGACCTCAACGCCGTACGCATCCCCGACGCCCCGCCGCGCGCCCTGCTGCGCCGCTCCGGCGAGAAGATGCTGCACCTCGACATCCCCGCCATGGCGGGCGTCGTGTTCGCGGCCGCCACCGGCCGCAACATCGTCGGCTACGTCGGCACCGCCGTCACCATCGCCTTCGCCCTGCTCTACACCGCCGCGCTCGTGCCGTATCTGCGCCGCAAGCGCCGTGTGCCGTCCGCACCCGCCGTGCTCAAGGCCGTGCAGAAGTGGCTGAGCGAGTACCAGCCCACCGTCGCCCTGTACTTCTCCGGCTCCGACGAGTCGGCGTACCAGGTCAACATGTGGCTGGAGACGATGGAGCAGATCGACGGCAGGCCGATCATCATCATGCGCGAGCGGGGTCTCGTCGCGAAGCTCAACGAGACCTCCGTGCCCGTGCTCTGCGTCCCGGGCGGCCAGCACCTGATGGCGATGAAGCTCGACACGGTCCGGGTGACGCTGTACCCGGCCAACGTCGGCAAGAACATCCACATGCTGCGCGTACCGACCATGAAGCACGTCTTCATCGGCCACGGCGACAGCGACAAGCTCGCCAGCGTCAACCCCTTCTCCAAGGTGTACGACGAGGTGTGGACGGCGGGACGGGCCGGCCGCGACCGGTACGCGCTCGCCGACGTCGGTGTCCGCGACGACGACATCGTCGAGGTGGGCCGTCCCCAGCTGGCCCCCATCAAGACCTGGACGAGGGCCCCGAAGAACCCCATCCCGACCATCCTGTACGCCCCCACCTGGGAGGGCTGGGACAACGACCCCGGCAACACCTCCCTGCTGCTCGCCGGCGAGAACATCGTCCGGCGGCTCCTGGAGGCGGAGCAGCCGGTCCGTGTGATCTACAAGCCGCACCCCTTCACCGGCATCCGCAACAAGAAGGCCCTGGCCGTCCACGAGCGGATCATGGCGATGGTGCGGAAGGCCGCCGCCGACCGCGCCGCCGACCCCCGCTGGGCCGAGCAGGCCGCCGCGGCGCAGTCCGGGCAGTCGGCCGCGCGCGCCGAGCTGACCCGTATCGAGGCCCGGCTGGCCGAGCTCTCCAAGCCCGGCCGCGCGGGCGGCGACGAGTCCGAGGAGTCGCGGGTCTCCCTCGCCGACCCCCAGCGGCTCGCCGAGATCCAGCGGCTGCGGGCCGAGTGGAACGACGCGTACTGGCGCTCCTTCGGCTGGTGGGAGCACAAGGTCGTCACCGGCTCCGAGCCCAAGCTGTACGACTGCTTCAACGAGTCCGACGGCATGGTCTCCGACATCTCCAGCGTCGTCTCGGACTTCATCGCGAGCGGCAAGCCGTACGCCGTCACCGACTCGGCGGAGCTCGGCACCGACGAATTCAAGCGGCAGAACACCGCGGTACGGGCCGCGGTCATCCTCTCCAACAGCGCCGAGGAGATCGACCAGCTGCTGGCCGCCGTGGCCGACCCGGCTGCCGACACCCTTGCCGACGGGCGGGACGAGCTGAAGAAGTATCTGCTCGGACCCGACGAACCCACGTCGATCGAGCAGTTCGACGCGGCGGTACGGGCGCTGGTGGCCAAGGCCGAGGCGCGCAACGCCGGTGTGGAGCAGCGCATCGGGGCTCAGACGATCGGTGAGCTCGACCGCGAGTCGGACGCCGGCGGCGCGGGTGGCGCGGGCGGCGACACGGAGGGCAACGGCGCCGAAGGCAATGGCGCGGAGGGCAATGGCGCGGAGGGCAATGGCGCGGAGGGCAATGGCGCGGAGGCGACGGCCACCGCGGTCCGCTGACGACGCCCTCGGCCGAACGGCCCGTAAGCCTCCCTGACAGGGGCGGACTTACGGGCCGTTGCGCGTGCCGTCACACCGCTGACATGCGCGCTGTGCACCATGTGCCAATGTCCGACAGCTGTACAGAGCCTCCCGGCGCAGAGTGTCCCGGCGCAGAGTGGCCCGGCACCGAGGCTTCCGGCACCGGGTCTTCCGGCACACAGACTCCCGACGTCAGCGTGATCATCGGCGCTTATGAGGCGATGCCTTATCTGATCAAATGCCTCTCATCGGTCGAGACCCAGACGCTGGGCCCGGACCGGCTGGAGATCGTGGCCGTCGACGACGGCTCCGCCGACGGCACGGGGGAGTACCTGGAGGAGTTCGCGGCTCGTACGAAGGTGGCCACGAGGGTGGTGCACCAGCCCAACTCCGGTGGCCCCAGCGGCCCCCGCAACACCGGCCTGGCCATGGCCCGCGGCCGCTATGTCTTCTTCCTCGACGCCGACGACCACCTGGGCGAGGAAGCACTGGAACGGATGGTCGCGATGGGCGACCGGGCCGGCACGGACGTCGTGCTCGGCAAGGTCGTCGGCGTCAACCGCAACGCCGCCAAGTCGATGTGGGCGCGGACCGTCGAGCGCGCCGACATCTACACCTCCAACGTCAAGTTCACGCTCAGCGCGCAGAAACTCTTCCGGCGCGAGCTGCTCGTCCGGCACGGCATGAGGTTCGACGAGTCCCTGCGCACCGGCGAGGACGCGCTGTTCACGATGGAGGCGTATCTGCGGGGCGCCGGAGTCTCCGTCGTCGCCGACTACACGTGCTACTACCTGGTCGGCCGCGAGGACGGCAAACACCTGACGAAGACGGGCGGATACGAGCCGCGTTTCGACTCGGCCCGCGCGCTGATGAAGCTGATCGCCGCGCACGTGCGGCCGGGCGCGAGGCGCGATCAGCTGATGGTGCGGCCGTTCACGGTCACGCTGCTGCCGCAGTTCGGGCCGGTGGTGCTGCGGCAGTCGGAGGAGATCCTTCGGCACAAGATGGAGCTGGCCGCCCCGCTCATGGCCGCGTACTGGACACCCGGGGTGGCCCGCCGGCTCCGCGCCGAGAAACGGCTGCGGCTCACCTGCGTCGCGCTGGGCCGCCCCGATCTGCTGCGGGACGTCCTGGCGTTCAGCCGCGCGGACACCGTGCCGCAGGTGGTGCGCCGACGCGGACGGGCCTATCTCGCCTATCCGCACTTCCAGGAGCCGGAGGCGGGCATCCCCGTCTCCGCGTACGAGGTGACCGTGCCCGAGCGCATCGGCGGCGAGCGCATCGAACCGCACGTACGGCTCGCACGAAGAGCCTGGCGAGCGGCACGACGGGTGCGCCGGGGCGCCGGGCACGCCCTGGCCAGGATGCGCCGGACAGTGCTGCCCAAGCGCTTGTCCAGCGGATGAAATGGAGGAGCGTCGGCGGCGGACCCTGGCATAGATTCGCCACGTGACAGTGGCAAGGCAGTACGTAACGGAAGCACGCAGGATCGTCGTCAAGGTCGGTTCGTCCTCGCTCACCACGGCCTCGGGCGGCCTCGACGCCGACCGCGTGGACGCCCTCGTCGACGTACTGGCCAAGGTCCGCAGCGGCGGCGAGAAAGAGATAGTTCTGGTCTCCAGCGGTGCCATCGCCGCCGGGCTCGCACCGCTCGGACTGGCCCGCCGCCCCAAGGACCTGGCCCGCCAGCAGGCCGCCGCCAGCGTCGGCCAGGGTCTGCTCGTCGCCCGCTACACCGCCTCCTTCGCCCGCTACGGCGTCCGCGTCGGCCAGGTGCTCCTCACCTCCGACGACACCAGCCGCCGCGCCCACTACCGCAACGCCTACCGCACCCTCGACCAGCTGCTCGCCATGGGCGCGGTCCCGGTCGTCAACGAGAACGACACCGTCGCCACGGATGAGATCCGCTTCGGCGACAACGACCGGCTCGCCGCCCTCGTCGCCCATCTCGTACGGGCCGACCTGCTGGTCCTGCTCTCCGATGTCGACGGCCTGTACGACGGGGACCCCAGCAAGCCCGGCACCTCCCGGATCGAGGAGGTCCGCGGGCCGGAGGATCTGGCGGGCGTGGAGATCGGCTCGGCCGGGAAGGCCGGCGTCGGCACCGGCGGCATGGTCACGAAGGTCGAGGCGGCCCGAATCGCCGCGGCCGCCGGCGTACCCGTCGTGCTCACCTCCGCGAGCCGCGCCGCCGACGCCCTCGCCGGACGCGACACCGGCACCTACTTCCGCCGCACCGGCCGTCGCTCCGCCGACCGGCTGCTGTGGCTCGCCCATGCCTCCACTCCGCAGGGGTCGCTCACCCTCGACGAGGGAGCCGTACGGGCCGTCGTCGAGGGCAAGAAGTCGCTGCTGCCCGCCGGAATCGCCTCGGTCGACGGCGAGTTCAGCGCCGGCGACCCGGTGGAGCTGCGTGACTCCACCGGCCGGGCCGTCGCCCGGGGCCTGGTGAACTTCGACTCGAAGGAGATCCCGCAGCTGCTCGGCCGCTCCACCCGGGACCTCGCCAAGGAACTCGGCCCCGCATACGAGCGCGAGGTCGTACACAGAGACGATCTCGTCGTCCTGCACCCTTGACGTCACCCCTGAAACGGCTGAAAGTCCGGCCTTCTGGCAAGGACCTTTACCAAAACCGCCCCACGTCCCGTCCCGGGCTGGTCAACTTTGTCAGGGGGCTTTGTCACGGGGACAAGGCGGGGGTTCGGCACCACAACGCATCAACAGGAGGCCGCCGGTGAGACGAGCGCGCCCAGGGGCGGCGCCCCGTGGGACACGGGGCACCACCCACGCCCGCAGAGCCGCGGGGGAGCAGCGTGCCCTGACGAGTGTGGAAGCGGGGGCCGACTTCGACGACTCCGACGACGTTGACGGTTCCGGCGGCTTCGACGGCTTCGACGAGGACAAGGGCGTCGGCACGGGCCGGGGCCAGGAACCCGGACGGGACGCGGACCCGCAGGCCAGGGACCGTGTGGTGTCCAAGCTGTGGCACGTCACGCTCTGCGTCTCGGGCCTGGAAGCTCCGCTGAAGGAGGTCAGGCGAGGACTCGAACAGCTCGCCCACGACCACCCCTTCCTGCTGACCAGCCGGTACGCCAACGATCACGCCGAGATCCGCTACTGGGAGGAAGCCCGGGACCTGCACGATGCCGCGGCCGTGGCACTGCGTCTGTGGGGCGAGCACCGCTCCAGTGCCAAGCTGCCGCCGTGGGAGATCGTCGGCCTGGAGGTCATCGACCGCGAGACGTACCACCAGCGCATCGCGGAGGGCTACGGCCCGCCACCCGCCGCCCCCGTCGGCGTTCACCCGTTCTGAGGAACCCCCGCGGAACGGCCGGCCGCCCCGGGCTGTCCGGGTGACGGCCCGGGCAGCCCGGGACGGACGGGCGCCGGGAT
>NZ_JBSGZO010000234.1:0-13290 GCF_053611045.1 Streptomyces sp. NPDC054841
GTGGACGGGCGCGACGTCCCGCACCCCGGGCACCTTCCGTACGGCGTCGGCCACCGTGTCCGGCAGCTCGTCGGCCGCCTCGACCCGGGCGTCGGCGCCCACCGCGACCAGCGAAGCCCGGTCACGGGCGTCGTCGACCCCGGCGAGCACCGAGCCGCCGAACGCCGCCGTGGTCAGGGCCACGAGCAGTGCGAGCAGCGGAAGCGCGGCGGTGGCGGGGGACCGGCCCGCACGGGCCAGTGACAGGAAACCGATCGCACCACGCCGGCGTGCCACAGGGAGCGCCGCTAGCCGCAGCGGCAGCGGATACAGCCGTACCAGCAGCAGTGCGGCGATCACGCCCACCAGCACCGGGGCGGCGCTGACCAGTTGGTCCACGTCGCCGTCCGAGGTGCCCCGGCGGCGCAGCGCGGCCACCGCCGCCACGGTCAGCACCAGCAGCGTCAGCTCGGCCACGGTCCGGCGGCGCGAGGGCCTGGCCCGTACGAGATCGTTCCGTCCGTCGTGCAGCCGCGTCCGCCGGTGCAGGAACGCGGCCCGCAGCGGCAGCGCGGCACACGCGACCAGCGCGACCGCGGCCGACGCCAGCAGGGGCGGCAGCAGCCGGCCCCCGGGTACGAGGACGAGCGCGAGGACACCGCCGAGAGCCGCTGCGGGCAGTACCGGAACGGCGGCCTCCGCGAGCAGTCGCCCCGCGACACCGCGGACCGAACCGCCGCGCGAGCGCAGCAGGGACAGTTCGGAGTGCCGCCGTGCGGCGGCCAGCCCGCCGGTCATCAGCAATACGACGCAGGCGACGCTGCCGACACCGAAACCGGCGACCGCGACCACCGGATCGATGGCGGAGACGACCCCCTCGAACTCGAGGAGGATGTCGTCCAGACCGGACCTGATCTCCAGCTCCGGCGCGACGGAGGTGCGAAGGCGCGCCTGCAGCGGGCCGTGTTCGAGGGAGGCGACCGCTTCCTTGAGCCGGGGCGGATCGCCGACGCCGAGCCCGGCCGGGTCGGTGGCCACGCGCCAGTAGACCTCGGTCTCCGCCGACACCGACAGCAGCGCCGGTGCCGCTTCCGGGGCCAGCAGCAGCGCGCCGTGCCAGTACGGCAGCGGGACGGGCGGCGGCGTGTAGAGGAACGTCGGTGTGCGCAGGACCGGTTCGACGGACCAGTAGCTCAGCTCGGGGCGCACCGGTTCGACGATGCCCGTGACCCTGACGGCGAGCGGTGCGCCTCCGCCGGGGCGCGGTACATGGATGGTCGAACCGGGCTTGATGGCGAGGGCCTTGGCGGTGGCCGTGGTGACCGCGGCCTCCACGACGCCGGTGGCCGGGGTGACGGAGTCCTTCGCGGCTCTGGGCGCCCGTCCGGAGCGAAGGATGGAGTGCTTGTCGAGCCCCGCCGGAGCGCTGAGGGTGAACACCGGTGCCCCGCCGTCAAGTTCGGGCAGCCAGTCGTCAATGGCCGCCACCGCCTTGGCGGTGCGCACTCCGTACCCGGACTGCCCGGCGTCGGCGCGCAGCGGTTCCGGCAGCGTGGCCACGATCGTGCGGTACTGCTCGGCCAGCCGCCGGGGGCGCACCGAGCTGGTGCCGGCCCCTTCGTCGCCGTCCTCGTTCAGCGGCGGTACACGGGTCAGCTGGACACCACTGCGGTCGGGTGCGGAGGTGGTCAGCAGATCGCGCAGCCCCTCGCTCTCGTAGGCGTCCACTGCGCGGGGGAAGACCGCGGCGAGGAACGACGTGACCAGGACGAGCAGGGCCAGCGCGACGGCGGGGCCGGGTGCGGTGCGCAGCCGGGTACGGACCCAGGGGGCGACGGCCTTCACCGCACTCCTGTCCTTCGTCCTCCGTGCGCCACTCGCCTCCCGCACCTCACTCGCTTCCCGCACCTCACTCACCTCCGGCACCTCACTCGCCTCCCTGGACGCGCAGCGATGTCGCCGTACCACCGCGACGCACGGCCAGCGCCGCGACGACGAGCACGGGGGCGGCGGCAACTCCCGCGACCAGCAGGGCCACCCGTACGACGGGCAGTTCCACCAGCACCCCCGGAACCGGCTGAGTGGCCTGCCCGGTCAGCACGATCAGCGGAACGACGGCACGGGTGAGCACCGTGCCGAGGGCCACGCCGATCACCAGCGCCAGCCCGATGAGCAGCGACTGCTCCACCGCCAGCAGCCGGGCCTGCTGGCGCTGCGGGGCACCCAGCGCCCGGAGCACCGCGAACTCCGCGGACCGCTCCCGCAGCGCTCCGACCGTGCTCACCGCGAAGCCGACCGCGGCCAGCGCGGCGGCGACGACGGCGACCGCGAGCAGCGCCGACTGCGGGCCCGCCCCCAGCGGATCGTCGTGCAGCGCTTGGGCGATCTCGTCGCGCACCTCGATCTGCGCGGGGTCGATCTCGGCCCGGTCCCGCAGCGCGGACGCGACCTGGGCCGCCTTGCCGGGCTCGGTGAACAGCCACCACTCGGTGGGCGTGAACGCCGAGTCGGGGCGGGTGGCGAGCACCCGGTTGACGGCGCGCAGATCGAGCAGCAGCGCGCCGCCGTCGGTCGCGGTTCCGGCCGCCCGGCCGGGGCCGTGCGCACCGGGCCCGGTCGTCGGGATGTCCCGCAGGACCCCGGCGATCCTCACCCGGACGGGGCCGCCGGGCATCGGAACCTCGATCTCGGAGCCGGTCCTCGCGCCGCTGGACTCGAGGAAGCGGTCGGTCGCCAGCGCGGCCGGCACGGCGGGCGCGGCCCGTTCGGCGGTGATGCGGACGGTGACCGTGCGCTCCTCGATCCAACCGCCCTCGAGCACCGCCACGCCCGTGTGGTACGAGACGTCGAGCGGCGTCCGGGCCGACGAGCGCACGGCGGTGACCGCGGGCTGCGTCTCGTCGGCCCCGACGCTCGCGGTGGCCCTCGCCTGCCAGTCGAGGCCCTCGGGCACGGTGACCGGCTGCGCGTCGCCGTCCGCGGTGACCGCACGCATCGCGCCGATCGTGAGCCGCTTGGGCGCGATCCGGTCGGGGTTGCCCCCCTCGTCGAACTCGACCGCGGTCAGCGCCAGTGGACCCGCGTACCTTCCGGCCGGGGCGTCGGCGGCCCCGGCGAGATCCACGGTCGTCGTGTGCCGCTTGCCGTCCGACGGGACCGTGTCCAACTGCATCCGGTACGGCACTCCGTAGCGGTCCTCCACCGTGATCGTGGGGTTCACGCCGGACTCGCCGTACGGGCCGTCCTCGGCCGCGTGGAGGGTGATGTCGAGAACCAGGCGCGCCGTGCCGGCGGGCAGCGGCACCCCGGCGCGGGCGGTCGGCTCCGGGCGCAGGGCGGCGAGCAGACCTCCGGGGTCACCGTCCGCCAGATCGTCCCGCAGCCGCAGTTCCTCGCCGGCCAGGCCGGTGTCGAGCGCCAGCACGGTCGCCTGGCGCCCGCCCGAGAGGCCGAGACCCGTACGGGCGGCCGGGACCGCGGCCTTCACCCCCGGCATCCCGTCGTACACCCCGCCCTGCCCGAACTGGACCGTGCCACTGCCCAGTACACGGACCGGGGCACCCGACCGGAAGTCCGCCTGGTCGTCCTGCGAGCGGTCCCAGGAGGCGCCCTGCCCGATGGCCAGCACCCCCATCGCGACGGCGAGCACCAGCAGCAGCACCGGGCCCGCGCCGCGCAGCGGTCTGCGACTGAGCTGCCAGCCGGCGAGCGGCGCGGTCAGCCCGCGGCCCCGGGCCGCGCGCCGCTCGGCGAGCCTCGCCGTCGGCGGCAGCAGCCGAAGGGTGAGGACGGTGCCGGCGAGGAGTGCCAGCGCCGGAGCCACGACGAGCAGCGGGTCGATGCCCAGTTCCCCCTGGCGGTCGCCGCTGAGGGCGCCGCCGGTGAGAGTGCGCCGGTCCAGCTGCCAGTACGCGACCGCGGCGACGACGAGGAGCCCGACATCGGCGCCCGCCCGCAGCGGGGCCGGCAGCGCGCGGGCACGGCCGCGTGCCGTCCGGGACGCGGTGAGCGACGGGGCCGCCATCACCGCCGCGCAGGCCAGCGCCACCACCGTGCCCACCAGCCAGACCTGCGCGGTCGGGCCGGTGGCGGACGCATCGAGGGACAGCCCGATCCTGGCGAGCAGGCCCTGTCCGGCCAGCAGCCGGGTGAGCGGACCGGCGAGCAACGGCGCGCACACGGCCGCGGGCAGCGCGAGCAGCAGCGCCTCCAGGGCGCTGAGCGCGGCGAGCCGGCCGCGCGACGCACCGCGGGCCAGCAGCACCCGGGTCTCGCCCGCGCGTTCCGTGCTCAGCAGCCGCGCCACCAGCAGCAGCGCGTACGCGGCGAGCAGCACCAGCTGACACGAGACGATCAGCAGCGTCGCCCGGGACACCAGCAGTGCCCGCTCCAACTGGTCGAGCACGTCGGGCAGCGAGGTGCTCGCCGTGACACCGCTGCCCTTCAGCGCCGGCTGCGCGGCGAGGAACTTCTGGCTGTTCTTCGCGGCCGTGCGCAGCGCGTCGATCCGGTCGGCGCCCAGTGCGCCGAAGTCACCGGTGGCCAGCCACGACGCACTGCGCCGGGTGATACGGCCCGAGCCGTGCGCCTCGGCGTCGGTGAGCAGCGGCCCGTACGTGGTGAACGAGTCCTTGTGCACGCCGCGTCCGCCCAGCTCGTCCAGCTGCCAGTACGGGTCGCTCCGGTCGGCCGGGCGGTAGACACCGGTGACGCGGATCCGCACCGCGGGTCCGCCCAGCCGGTCGGCGAGGGTCAGCACCCGCGGCCCCGGCGCGAGCTTCAGCTGCTTCGCGGCCGCCTCGGGCACGGCGACCTCGGTCACCCCGTCCGGGCCCGCGGTGGGCCAGGCGCCCGCCAGGAGCCGGACCCGGGAACGGTCGACGGCGGCGAACTCGGTGAGATCCGGATCCCCCTGGCGGGCGGCCGGCGGCTGCAGGGCGCGCGGCAGCGCGTACGGCCCCGACCGGTCGAACTGCCGCAGGGTCACCGGCAGTCCGTCGAACGACTGCTGTGCCCCGCGCCGCGCGGCCCGTGCCGCCGCTTCGCGGTCCCCGCCCGGATTGTCCGAGGTGATGACCAGTGAGGCGGCCGCGGCGTCCCTGCTCCGCAGCGCGTGCCGCAGCCCGGCGTCCCCGACGGAGCCGGCGAAGGCGGCGAGCGTGGCCAGTACGGCCGTGGTCAGCAGGACGGCGAGCAGTGCGGCCGCGAGCAGCAACCGGTGTCCGCGTGCACGGAGAAACAGAAACCCCGTCATCGCCGTCCCCCCGTTGTGCCGATGCGCGTCCCCCGAAAGCCCTTTCGGGACGGCATGTTTTCAGACGCGGCAGGAGGAAGTGACCGTTCATGCACGCGACTTGATCGGATCGTGACCGGATTCCGGGGCGGGAGCACCGGAATCCGAGCTCCCGTTTCCGCTGCGCGGCAGCCCGTCACCCATGTGTCAGGACGGCGTCGGCGCGGCCGTGTGCGGCGCCGGAGAGCCGCAAGGGCGGCTGCGCCCCACAGCCCGGGTGCGGCGACCGGCCTCCCGGGGCACGCTGGTGCTAGGGAGTGTCCTCGAAGAAGCGTCGTCCGCACGCAGGGCGTGCCAGGCGTCGCCGGGCGGACGGGACTTTGAAGACACGACCCGGGCCCTGCAGGGCCTGAGGCTGCCAGCCGCCCGGCCGACGGCCGCGGAGGAAGGGGTGCCATCGATGTTCGCGAGACTGAGCACCTACCAGGGATCGCCCGTGCCCGGGCACGGTGACCTGACGGCGAGTTCGGAAGCGATCGTCAAGCAGGTCCGGGGTATGCCCGGCTTCCTGGGCGTGTACTACTTCGTCGACCGGGCAACCGGGAAAGCCGTGTCGCTGACCCTGTGGCGGGACGAACAGACCATGCACGCCAGCGAGGAGCTGGCCGACCAGATCCGGGTGGAAACCTCACGGAGAGAAGGCCAGCGTGTTCTCTCCGTCGAACGGTACGAGGTGGGCTTCAGCCACCTCGTACCGTGACGTGCGCAGCGCACCGCAGACGTCGCAGCGCGTCGCAGACGTCGCTGACATCGCGGCGCGTACGTCGCAGGAGCGCGCCGGAGGAACGGCCGGAAAATCATTGGCGCGGCCGGACGGGCCGGCGGTAGGTTGTGATCGTTTCCGCGGAGCACGCGGATCCGGAGAACCGGAGAAGAGGCGGAGGTGAGGACATTGATGACGGTCATTGCGCTGGGCGCTGCCCCGACTCGGAAGTTCATCGTTCCCACCCCCGTGGTCTCCGGCTGACCTCCTTCTTTCCTTCTCTCCTTTCGCGCACGTCCATGTGCGCATGCCGGGGCCACCCTTGTGAAGGGTTTCCCTTGTCTCTCTCTTCTGTTCCGTCTTCGTCGCACCCGCTCGCCCCGTACGGCTGGGACGAAGGAATCGCCGCCGAGTTCGCCCCGTACACCGCCCAGGGCCTGGTGCCCGGCCGGGTCGTGCGGGTCGACCGGGGGCAGTGCGACGTCGTCACCGCGGACGGGACCGTCCGCGCCGACACGGCGTTCGTCACGCCGCACGACCCGCTGAGGGTCATCTGCACCGGGGACTGGGCGGTCGTGGACGCCGACGGCAGCCCGCGCTACGTCCGGACGTATCTGCCGCGGCGCACCGCGTTCGTGCGGTCGACGTCGTCCCAGCGGTCCGAGGGACAGATCCTCGCCGCCAACGTGGATCACGCGATCATCGCGGTCTCGCTCGCCGTCGAGCTGGACCTCGGGCGGATCGAGCGCTTCCTGGCGCTGGCCTGGGAGAGCGGCGCACAGCCGCTCGTCGTCCTCACCAAGGCCGACCTGGTGCCGGACGCCACCGGGATGTCGTACCTCGTGCAGGACGTGGAGACCGTGGCGCCCGGAGTGCAGGTACTGCCGGTGAGCTCACTGACCGGCGAGGGCATGGACGTGCTCGCGGCGGTCGTCTCCGGCGGTACCAGCGTGCTGCTGGGGGTGTCCGGCGCCGGAAAGTCCACACTGGCGAACACGCTGCTCGGCGACGACATCATGGAGGTCCAGGCCGCCCGTGACGTCGACGGCAAGGGCCGCCACACCACCACCACGCGCAATCTGCTCGCCCTCCCGGGCGGCGGGGTCCTGATCGACACACCAGGGCTGCGCGGGGTGGGTCTCTGGGACGCGGGCACCGGAGTCGGGCAGGTCTTCTCGGAGATCGAGGAACTCGCCGAGGGCTGCCGCTTCCACGACTGCGCGCACGAGTCGGAGCCGGGGTGCGCGGTGCTCGCCGCGATCGAGGACGGCTCCCTGCCGGAGCGCAGGCTGGACAGCTACCGCAAGCTGCTCCGCGAGAACCAGCGGATCGTCGCCAAGACCGATGCCCGGGTGCGGGCGGAGATCCGCCGCGACTGGAAGCTGAAGCACGCGGAGGGCCGCGCGGCGATGGAGGCCAAGCGGGGGCGCGTCCGCTGAGCCGCGGGGCTCTGCCCCTGCCTCCTGCCTCCGCCCCCCGCCCCCGCGCCTCAATCGCCGGCGAGGCTGGATCTTCCAGCCCGTCCGGCGATCGAGGACACGGCCGAAGGCCGTGCAGGGGGCCGTGCAGGGGGCCGTGCAGGGGGCCGGGGGCGAAGCCCCGGTCACGGGGCGGGGCCGGCCGGGGGAGAGAGCCCGCCGCAGGCGCCCCGGTCCGCAAGCTCGCGCGATAGCGTGGTGTCCGAAAACCGCCAGAGAGCGCACGGCGCACCGCGGACACTGGACACGTGATGGACGAGGACACCCGGTACGAGGCCGTGAGCAGCCGTGACGCGCGGTTCGACGGCGAGTTCTTCTTCGGCGTCCGCACGACCGGCATCTACTGCCGCCCGAGCTGCCCCGCCGTCACGCCCAAGCGGCAGAACGTCCGGTTCTTCCCGACCGCCGCAGCCGCACAGGGACACGGCTTCCGGGCCTGCCGACGCTGCCGGCCGGACGCCGTCCCGGGATCGGCCGAGTGGAACGTACGGGCCGATGTCGTCGGGCGGGCGATGCGCATGATCGGCGACGGCGTGGTCGACCGGGAGGGTGTGCCGGGTCTCGCGGGCCGCCTCGGGTACAGCGCGCGGCAGGTGCAGCGGCAGCTCAACGCCGAGCTCGGCGCAGGGCCGGTCGCGCTCGCCCGCGCCCAGCGGTCGCACACCGCACGCGTGCTGCTCCAGACGACCGGGCTGCCGGTCACGGAGATCGTGTTCGCGTCCGGTTTCTCGAGTGTGCGCCAGTTCAACGACACGATCCGCCGGATCTACGCCCGTACGCCGAGCGAACTCCGCGCCGAGACGGGCTCCAGGCAGGCCGTGAACGCCGCCGGGATCCCGCTGCGCCTCGCCCACCGGGGGCCCTACGCGGCCCGCGAGGTCTTCGACCTGCTCGCGCAGGAAGCCGTGGACCGGATCGAGGAGGTCGTCGGCGCCGCCGGTGGCCGTACGTACCGGCGCACCCTGCGGCTTCCGTACGGCTCCGGCATCGTCTCCGTCGGCGAACGCTCGGCCGGACCGTGGCTGGAGGCCCGCATCCAGCTGACCGACCTGCGCGACCTGACCACCGCCGTCCAGCGGCTGCGCCGGCTCTTCGACCTCGACGCCGACCCGTACGCCGTCGGGGAACGTCTCTCCGCCGACCCCGTGCTCGCTCCGCTCGTCGCCGCCCGCCCCGGGCTGCGCTCACCCGGGGCGGCCGAGCCGGAGGAGTTCGCGGTACGGGCCGTCGTCGGCCGCGAGGAGGCCGCGCGGCTCGTCGAGGCGTACGGCAAGGTTCTGGACCGGCCCTGCGGCGGGCTCACGCATCTCTTCCCCGAACCGGCCGTGCTGACGGACCACCCGGTCGTCGGCCCGCTCGCGAGCGCCGTCGCCGACGGGCACCTGCGCCTCGACCCCGGCGCGGACCGCGACGAGGCCGAGCGGACGCTGCTCGCCCTGCCCGGCGTCACGCCCAGCACCGCCGCGCTGATCCGGATGCGCGCGCTCGGGGACCCGGACGTCGCCCCCGACGGCGGGCGCGACGACGAGTCCCACCGGCCATGGCGTTCGTACGCCACCCGGTACCTCGCCACCACGGACCGCCAGGGCGTCTCTTCCGGATCACCATGACTTCTCCGGCAGGGGTGCTCGGCGGCGGTGGACGTGTGGGGATGCGCTCGGACCGAGGACGTGGCCTACGGCGCGAGCCACTCCGCCTGGAGCTGGGGAGCCACGTTGGTCTCTCCTGTGAACAGCCAGGTCGAGGTGGCGGCACTTCCGGTGGTCTGGAAGGCCCTGAGGGAGATCTCGTCACCGGCATTCAGCTGAACGATCGTTGACACGTCCTGCGAAGTGCCCTGGCCGACCGGGGCGTCCGCGGTGTCCCGCCCGTCAAAGGCGACGACACTGCCGTTGACGGAGATGCGAAGCTGACGTGGGCGCTCCGCGTATCGACCGGTTGGGGACTCCACGTCCGATCCCGACGGCGAGCTTGCCCCGCGCGCAGCCGATCGACCGTCACACACGGTCGGTACGCGCCGATTATCGGTAAGTCGGTAATTGGCAGGGGGTGCGGAAGGCTCGTGATCAATACACCTGGGCCCTGTCCGGCTTCCGGCTTCCGGCCGCCGGCCTACGGGGAGGGCTCTTCCAGGCCCCAGCTGTGGATCTTCTTCGGGTGGATCCGGATCACCTCCTCGCTGAAGTGCGGCCCCAGCTCGTGCGGCCCCGTCAGCAGCTCCGCCTCGCCCCGGATGTCGACCCCGCGCACCTGCCACGGCCGCGTGCTCACGATGTCGTCCACGACGAGCGCGACCTTCGGGTTCGCCTGCAGATTGCGCCACTTCTTCGTCTTCCCCATGGCCAGTCCGCCGACGAGGATCGTGCCGTCGTTCTGGGGGAAGAAGCCGACCGGGTTGGCCTGGGGCTGCCCCTGAGGGTCCACGGTCGCCATCCGCCCCAGCTTCTGGGTCCTGAGGTACGCGCGCTCGGCCTCGCTGAATTCGGTCATGAGGTCAGCATCACCGGCCCCGATCGGCTGCGCATCGGCATGTCGTCCTGGTCCGGAGGTCGTAGGTCAGGGCCGGCCCGCGGTCGGCGTCGGCGTGCGCCCCCGCTTCGCTGACCAGGCGCACCCAGCGGGTGACGCCCTCCGGAGCTCCGGCGGGTCCGGCGCCCCGTGCGGCGCCTGCCCCCGTGCGGTCCGGCGCTCAGCCCCGGATCACCGCACCCACCCACGCGCCCGCGACCAGCAGACAGCCGAACAGCTCGACCAGCACGCTCGTCCCTGCTGCCCGCATCACCGTCCGGGTCGAGGTCATGGCCTCCCCGTGCCCGCCGAGGCGCAGCCGTTCGGAGCCGTACACGCCCCCGATGAATCCCACCACCGCGCCCACCACGGGCAGCAGCACAAAGCCGAGCAGCGCCCCCGTACCCGCGAAGACCGCCATCCGGCGGGTGATGCCCACGCCGCGCATCCGGCGCGGCCCCAGCTGCCAGACGACCACCTGATTGACCAGCAGCAGCGCCGTCGCGCCGACCAGTACCCACCACGCGAGGGCCGTCCTCGCCTGCACCGCCCACCACAGCACCGCGGACCAGACCAGCCAGGTGCCGGGAACACCCGGAACCAGCACCCCGAGCAGGCCCAGCAGCATCACCATGCCGACCAGCACGAGCTGCCATGCACCCATCTGCCAAGGGTGCAGGACCCCGCTCAGCTCCGCAGGTCGCGCACCAGGTCCTGGCCCGCGGTGCGTTCCAGGTCACGGGTCGTGTCACGTCCCGGGTCGCGGACCGTGTCACGTCCCGGGTCGCGAACCGTGCCGCGGGCCACCCAGCCCTTCTCGTACGCGTGCCACCCCAGCTGCAGCCGAGTGGTCACCCCGGTCAGCTCCATCAGCCCCTTCACCCGCCGCTGCACGGTCCGCAGGCCCAGCTCCAGTTGCTTGGCGACGCTCGCGTCCGTCATTCCCGCCAGAAGCAGCGACAGGATCTCCAGGTCGGTGGCGTCGGGGCCGGGCACCTTCTCCTCCGTCAGCTGCGCGCCCGCCCCGAGCCGCAGCGGCAGCGCCTCCCGCCACACCGCCTCGAACAGCCCCATCAGCGACTCCAGCAGCCCGCTCGCATGCACCACGAGCGCCGCCGGCTCCGAACCCCGCCCGGTCAGCGGCACCATCGCCAGTGTCCGGTCGGCGACCACGAGTTTGGTCGGCACCCGGTCCA
This sequence comes from Streptomyces sp. NPDC054841, assembly GCF_053611045.1. Taxonomy (NCBI): domain Bacteria; kingdom Bacillati; phylum Actinomycetota; class Actinomycetes; order Kitasatosporales; family Streptomycetaceae; genus Streptomyces; species Streptomyces sp. NPDC054841. Next base: position 11,158 of record NZ_JBSGZO010000234.1, read on the forward strand.
CGACCCGGACCTGCTCGTCGCGGCCGAGGGACGCCGACACCTCGGTGAGCCCGGAGGGCAGCGTCAGTACCTCGCGCTCGATGACGATGCGGTAGGCGACCCCGCGCTGCGACGCCCGCTCCTCCGCCTCGTTGTCCGTCCCCGACACGACGACCGGCTTCCCGGTGACCAGCGCGCAGACCTCGTCCGTCGCGCCCAGTTGGAGCTGCAGAAAGCGGTGCGCCACCGCGCTCGCGCCCGTCACCACTTCGACCAGGTCGTGCACGGCCGGCTCCGCGGCCTCCGCCCGGTACTCCTCCGCCAGCAGAGCCGCCGCCAGCTCCGCCTGTTCCAGCTCGTGGCGGTGCTGGGTGAGCAGTGCGCCCAGCGCGACCCCGGGCGGCGCCGCCACCCAGCGGCCCGCCCGCGCGGACGACTGCGCGGCCAGACCGTGCCGCTCCAGCAGACGCAGCGCACGCTCCGTGTCCGTCTCCGGAAGTGCGAGCCGGTGCGCCAGATCGGTGACCTCCGCGGCGCCCAGCACCACCAGCGCGCGGTACGCCGACTCCTGTCTCGCGTCGAGACCTATCGCTCCCAGCACCCCTGTCCCCTCCCCGGACCTGGGTCCTGTCTTCCGGATCGTGCCGGGCCCGCGTGCCCGGCACGCCGACCCGGCCTGATCCAGAAGGCAGGACCTGACCATTCCGCATGTGGCCGACATGTGGCCGACATGATCGTGGCGGAAATCGGCCACGGCGTATACCCGCCGATCACATCATCCCTGCACCGCCCGTCGCTCTGCCAATGTGGCGCCACCGCAGCAGCAACAGCCTCCGGACTCGGGGCCTTTGTGTGCCTATGTGCCGGAATTAACTGGGGAGAGCGATGCGCCCGATATCGCGTACGGCCCTGGGGGCGGCGACCGCCGCCGCCCTGGCCGTCACCGCGGTCGCGCCGTCCGTGGCCGCCAGGCCGCAGGACGACCCGGCCGGCAACCGACCTCTGACAGGCAGTCAGGCCGCCTCGGCCGCTGAAGGACAGCCCGTCCCCGTCACCCTCGTCACCGGCGACCGCGTACTGGTGCGCGGGGCCGGCACGGCGAGCCCCGCCGCCGCAGCGCTGCCCCGCGAGGACGGCACCGTACCGCTGCTCCAGACCCGCCAGTCGGGCAAGGACCTCTACGTCTACCCGGAAGGCGCGACCGACGCGCTCGCCGCCGGCCGGGCCGACCAGGAGCTCTTCAACGTCACCGGGCTGATCCGCCAGGGCTATGACGACGCGCACAGCAGGACGCTGCCGCTGATCGCCGTGTACGGCAACGATGTCGCCCGCTCCGTCCCCGCCACCCCGCGCGGCGCGCAGCGCTCCCTCGTACTCCCGGTCGTCGACGGCGTCGCGCTCAAGGCCGACAAGGAGCAGGCCGCCGGCTTCTGGGCGGATGTCACCGGCCCCCGCTCGCGGGCCGCCGGAGGGCTGAAGAAGCTCTGGCTCGACCGCAAGGTCCATGCCACGCTCGACCAGTCGGCCAAGCAGATCGGCGCGGACGCGGCCTGGGCCGCCGGGTACGACGGCAAGGGCACCAAGGTCGCCGTCCTCGACACCGGAGCCGACGCCGAGCACCCGGACCTCAAGGGCCGGATCACCGCCCAGCAGAACTTCACGGACTCGGCGGACGCCGCCGACCGCCAGGGCCACGGCACCCACACCATCTCCACCGTCGGCGGCTCCGGAGCGGCGAGCGGCGGAAAGAAGAAGGGCATCGCCCCCGGCGCCGAACTCCTCAACGGCAAGGTCCTCAACGACTACGGCTCCGGCGCCGAATCCTGGATCATCGCCGGTATGCAGTGGGCCGTCGACAACAAGGCCGACGTCGTCTCGATGAGCCTCGGCAGCCGCGTACCGACCGACTGCACCGACCCGATGAGCGTCGCCGCCGAACAACTCGCCCAGAGCAAGGGCACCCTGTTCGTCGTCGCCGCAGGCAACTCGGGTCCCGCGCTGAACACCGTCTCCTCGCCCGGCTGCGCGCCGAGCGTCCTCACCGGCGGCGCGGCCGCCCGCCACGACTCCACCGCGAGCTTCTCCAGCCGCGGCCCGGCGATCGTCTCGCACACCCTCAAGCCGGAGATCGCCGCGCCCGGCGTCGCCATCTCC
>NZ_JBSGZO010000235.1:0-13111 GCF_053611045.1 Streptomyces sp. NPDC054841
GGCAACCATGTCTTCATCCCGCCGGCGGTCGCAGGGAACCCGCAGATCGTCGGTCACGAGCTCAGTCACCTCAGCGCGAACCTCAACGGCAAACCGGAGACGGGCCACGTCAACAGCGCCGGGATCCCGGTCACCGACCCCAACCAGGGCTCCGAGAGAGAGGCGGACACCGACGGCGCCGCCTTCGCCGCGGGGGAGAAGACCGCACCCTCGGTGATCGCCCAGAGGGCCGTCACAGGCGGCAGGGCGGGATCCGGTGGTGCCCCGGCCATGCCCACCCTGCAGCGCATGGCCGGCAGTCATGTCGTGGCCCGCGTGAAGGACACCAAGGGCAAGGCCAAGGCCACGGGCGAGGCCGAGGAGAGCAGCGAGCCGAAGAGCCAGACGGCTTGGAAGCGGCGCTTCGAGGAGATCGACGCAAGAGCCAGGCAGTGCACCTGTAGGCAGCAGGACCCGCATGCGGGCCGGGTCACTCCGAACGCCATGATCCGTCTCCCGCGTTCCTACAAGAAGCAGCCGGACGAACAGAGTCTGCGGCACATCAGCCGTGTGCTCTACAACGCCCTCGGCCATCTGGTGACACCGGAGACGGAAACCACCAGGACGACGGAGGGGGAGGCTTCGGCGTCGGCCGACGAGAAGGAGCAGGAGGTCGAGTCCATGCTGATCAACGGCCACCTGGTCTTCGCCACCAACCTGAATCAGACCGCCGTCGATCTCCACGCCGCGCTCCAGGCCGCCGACCCCGAAACAGACTCGGATGACGCGGATGCCCAGGCCCTGCGGGACATCATGCTCACCGACTTCGACAGCCTCGGCCATGAGGCCGACGAGGAGCAGGAGCCGGTGACGACGGATTCGGGCAAACGCCAGGCACCCGCGGGCGGCCCCCAGGCCGGCAAGCGACGCAAGACCGACAAGGGCGCCGCCCCCGGCCCCGCGCCGACATCGGCGAGGAACTACGACCGGAAACAACGCGACCGGCAGGCCCGGCTGAAGGTTGCCGAAGGCTTCAAGACACAGGCCATGCCGTCGGTGCCGCTGGACTCGGCGATGGACGTGGACGGTCCGGCTCCGGATGCCCGGGCCGCGTCCCACAAACGCGACAACCGAACTCTGCAGGGCCTGCGCAAAATGAAGTACATCCGCAAGATCGATGTCTCCAACGCCAGAGCGAAGGACCCCAAATACCGCGAATATCTGGCCGATTTGCTCAAGCCGACCGGCCAGTACGAGGAGTATGCGTACATTCTGGTCAACGGCGACATGAAGAAAAGCGTGCACGCCGAGCAGAAGCTGCTGATGTTGCTCAACAGCGCAGAGGTCAACAGCGAAACCCCGCTCGATGGCCCCGTGCTCATCCGTGGCCGAAAGCGGCCGTGTCAAGCCTGTCTCGGACTTTTGGAATTCGTCCGGAAAGATCTGAAGATCGACCTCCGCTACAACCCGAACGGAAACCACCACTTCACGGGCGCTGTCGAATCCGCCGTCAAGTACAACTACCGAGACGCCGGGGAGAAGTCCGAGGAATTTTATGACGATCTCGGTGAGCGGATGGGGAATATGCAGATCAGCCACGTCTCGGCCCCCAGGAAGGCGTCCGCCCTTGAAGGGGAGGGGGTCGGCGAGGTCGAATCGGACGACGAGGGCGACCGGCAGCAGAGGCTGACGCTGAAGGAGGTGCGGGACAAGGAGACGGGCAAGCTCAAGTATCTGAAATACCCGAACGTCGGCGAGCAGTACATGTCGGACACCGCGTCCACCAGCGATGCCTCGGGCGATTCCGATTCGGTCCCCGAGTTGACGACCAGAACGGGCCGGGTCAGCATCGGGGGTCAGTCCGGCCGGCGCACGAATACATCCGGCCAGGGCCCGGGTGCGCCTGCCCCCGCCACGCAGAATGTGCGGCATCAGCACGATTCAGAAGATTTCAAGAAGAACATCGAGCCGCTGTTGCTGAAGGAGATGGATGAGGATCTCAAGAAGAAACGGGAGAAGCGGGTGAAGCTTAAGGGGGAAGGGAAGAGGCCCGCGAAGGAAGACAGTTACCAGTTCTCCGACTCCCTGATCCACAGGATCAGTGAACTGACGAACAAGGAGAATCAGCAAGCCACCAAGAAGGCGATCGCCAGTTGGTTCGGCATCGAATCGTCGGCGCTACCGAAATTGCTGGACCAGCCGAACAAGGAACCAAAGCAGGCCCGGCAAGCGGATGGGAAGACCAAGGATGAGATCGTCGGTCAAATGAAGACCCTTGATCCCGCCTTCTACAGCGAATGGAAAAGACTCAAGGACGGCGAGGTCATGGCCAAGATTCCCGAATTCGAGAAGGGATTCAGGAGGTTGTTGGGGGAGATCATGTACGGGCGCCCGGGCAACAATATCTCCCCGGCGTCACTGGCCAAGAAGGTTCTCAGAGTGAATGAATACACATTCAAGAACAGCCGGGCACCAAAGATACGTGATGAGTTCTACCCCGGGCAGAAGGACAAGGACAAGGCCAAGGCCGGTGCGGGACGGGCTCCCCGATGACCCGTCAGGACCGGAGGACATCGCCGCCGCCCATCAGGGCAACCAGCTCTGCCCGGCAGCCTCCTGACGGAACCCGCGTTCCCTCCTAGCGTCGTGGCGTGAGCCTTTGGACCTCTTTGGAACCTGCATCTGCGACCGTCGACCCCGGCAGCAGCACCACCGTGCGGCTGAAGGTGCGCAACACCGGTGACATCGTCGACGAGTACCGCTTCGAACCGGTCGGTGCCCTCGCGCCCTGGACCACGGTGGAGCCGCAAACGCTGCGGCTCTATCCGGGAACGACCGGCACGGTGGAGCTGACGTTCGCGCCGCCGCGTACGCCGGACGCGACCGCCGGCCCGAATCCCTATGCCGTACGGATCACCCCGACCGAACATCCGGATTCCCCCGCCGTCCCCGAGGGCAACCTCACCATCACCCCCTTCACCGAGATACGCGCCGAGCTGGTGCCGCCGACGGTGAAGGGGCGGTTCCGGGGGCGCCCGCGACTGGCCGTGGACAACCTCGGCAACACCAAGGTCACCGCCTCGCTCAGCGGCAGTGACACCGGCGACCGGTTGTCGTACGACCTCCAGCCGGGCAACGTCCAGATCGATCCGGGCCGGGCCGCGTTCATGAAGGCGACACTGCGGCCGCGGCAGATCACCTGGTTCGGTTCCAAGCAGGAGCAGCCGTATGCGCTGACCGTGCGACGCTCCGGCACCGAGCCGATGAAGGTGGACGGAACCTATGTGCAGCGCGGGGTCCTGCCGGGCTGGCTGGCCACCAGCTTCGGCCTGCTCCTCGCGCTGACGATCGCGTTCGTCACCATCTGGCTGACGTTCCAGCCGCAGCTGAAGAGTGCGGCGCGGGAAAAGCCCCTGGCGGGCCACGACATCGCACCGACCAAGCCGTCCGCACCGATCAGTAGCGCGCCTCCCCAACCCGACAAGAAGCCGGACGACTCCGCCGAGCCCGGCGACTCAGGGGGCGACGGTGGGGAGGACCAGCCCGAGCAGCCCGCGGAGCGGACCGCGGCCACCGCGGTGCGCGAGCTCGCCGCACGCAGCCAGGGCCGGCATATCTGCTACCGCGCCTACGTCGCGGACGCCGGCTGGCAGGACCCGGTGTGCGACGGGGCCGAGGCCGGGACGGTGGGCAAGGGCACGCCCATCAAAGCCCTCAACATCGCCGTGTCCGGCACCAAGGGCGTCACCGGCTCCAGTGCCTATGTCGGCGAGGGCTGGCGGAAGGGCGACGAGTGGTTGTCGGCGGTCGACGAGCAGGACATGGTCATCGGCAGCGACAAGGAGGCGGACCCTCCCATACAGGGATTGACCTTCAAGGTCTTCGACGGCTCGGTGTGCCAGGACTCCTATGTCAAGGACAGGCAGTGGATGGGCCAGACGTGCACCGACCCCGGCGGGTGGAAGTACGGCGGAAGCCCGATGGAGCTGAACCTCCAGCTGGAGGCGGTCCGTTTCACCGTGTGACCACGCCGCCGCGTGGCGGGGAGGGTACCCGGAACGCGTGGCGGAACGTGGCAGGAAGGGCGACGGCCCTCGCCGTCACCAGTTCGCTTCGCCCGGGACCAGTCGGCCCGCCTTGCGGTACTCGCGGCGGGCGCCCTCCCACAGGTCGCTCGCCCCGACCGACCGGTCCCGGCCGGCCGCGAGATAGGCGGCGGTGACCACCGCACTGCGGATCGCGCCTCCGGCCAGCTCGAAGTCCCGGGCGAGGGCGTCGACGTCGATGTCCTCGGCGCGGGGCATGTGCGACAGGCCGTGCCGCCACAGCGCCAGACGCTGTCCGGCGTCCGGGAAGGGGAAGTCGACCACCAGGTCGAGACGGCGGGTGAAGGCGTCGTCGATGTTGGCCCGCAGGTTGGTGGTCAGCAGGGCGATGCCGTCGAAGGACTCCAGGCGCTGCAGCAGGTACGCACTCTCCATGTTGGCGTACCGGTCGTGGGAGTCCTTGACCTCCGAGCGCTTGCCGAAAACGGCGTCGGCTTCGTCGAAGAGGAGCACGGCGTCCGTGCGGTCGGCCTCCGTGAAGATCCGCTCCAGGTTCTTCTCGGTCTCGCCGACGTACTTGTCCACGATCGAGGACAGCTGGACCACGTACAGATCGACACCCAGATCGGCGGCGATCACCTCCGCGGACAGCGTCTTGCCGGTGCCGGACTCTCCCGCGAACAGTCCGACGACTCCGCGCCCGCGGCCACCGCCGGCACTGAGCCGCCAGTCGCCGAGGACCCGGTCACGGTGGCGGGCGCGCAGGGCGAGTTCCCGTAGCTGGGCGAGTGGCCCGTCGGGCAGGACCAGGTCCCGCCAGTCCACCGCGGGCCGGATCCGGCGAGCATGCCGTTCGAGGCCCGAGGCCGACTGCTGCCGGGCGGCGAGCCGGACGTGGGCGGCGGTGAGCGGGGTCCCGTCGAAGGCGGCGAGCGCCGCGGCGGCACGGGCGGCGCGCCCGATGCGCTCACCACCGAGGCGGTACGGGGCCACGGTGCCGGCCAGGTCGAAGCCGTCGGCGGCCGGACCCAGCGCGGTCCGCCAGGCGGCCGCACCTCCTGCCGGATGCCGGGGCGCCTGCAGCACCAGCGGGTCGTGCGCGGACCACTGCGGATCGTACGGACGAGGATCGGCCAGCAACACGGTCACGTCCGTTGCTCCGGTCAACTCACTCACCATCGGGCCCGGTTGGCCGGGCAGACCGCACACCACGACCGCCCGGCCGCTCAGGCGGGCCTCCCGCAGCAGCTCCGGGACGTGGTCCGCGGAACCGGAGAAGCGCAGCGCGCCTACGCCCGCCGTGTGCAGAGCGGACGCGAGGGCGGCAAGGGCGTCGCCCTCGCGGTGTTCGCGTAGGTAGGCGGTGAACGGTCCTTCGCCGAGCCGGGTGGCCAGCCGTTGGACGAAGTCCTCGTCGTGCTCCGCGGTGTGCAGCGCGTCCGGCATCGGCAGCAGCCGGCCGAGGAGCGCGGCATCCGGGGTGTCGTCGCCCAGCAAGTGGGCGGTGAGGCGATCGGGCACGCACAACGAGCGGGTGAGGAGCGGGCGGTCGGCCTCCTCGACGGTCAGCAGACCGAGGGCGCGCAGCGGCGCCGAGAGGTGGAAGCGTGCGCGGGCCTCCGGCAGGTGCCCGGGCACCCCGCACAGGTCGAGGGCGAGTCCCACGGTGGCGCGGCGGCGGCTCACATCGTCGTTGAGGTAGCCGTAGAGCGGTTCGAAGGCGCGGTCGAGGTCGGGGGCGAGGGCGATGAGCACCACGGCGGTATCGAGCTCGGTCAGCCGAAGCCGGACGGCTGTCCGAGCCAGCCGGTCGTCGGTGTCCTCCAGCCACCCCGTCGGCCCGGCCGGCGGTACGGCCGCGTCCGGTACCGGGTGCGGCCAGGTGCGCAGCAAACGGCGCACGGCTTCCTCGGACACGTAGAGGCCGCGCAGGGGGTCGTTCGCGGTGGGGTCGTCGGCGGACCGGTGTTCGACCAGGGCGGTCACCGTCTGCCGCAGTCCGGCCAGCCGGTCGAGGAGGGAGCGGGTCGGGTCCGCGGCCTCGGGGTCCCGGGGCCGGGCGGCTGTGGGTGAGGTGCTGTCCGGGGCCGAGGTGTTCATGACTGCTCCCTGCGGCGGGCCGCCTTCTGCTCGCGCGCGGCGCGGGCCGCCGCTACGTGGTGGGGCCGGTGGGCGCGTTCCGCCGACCGGAGCGAGCCGCCGTCCACATCGCGTACCCGGACCGCCGCGCCCTCCGTGACCGGGGGCCCGGCGTCGTACTCGGGGTACGCCGGGAACGGCACGGTCACCACGACGTCAAGGGAAGGCTTGAGTTCGCCGCCCAGCGCGGACCAGATCTCGGCGAGGGAACGCGAGTCCGTAGGGACGCTGCCCACCGACACCGACACCGGCACCGGCAGGCCGAGGAGGCCCAGCGTGCCCGGAAGTTGCTGAGGAGAGAGCAGCTCATGAGGCAGCAGCGTCGCCAGTACCGCCGACAACAGCCGGTGTTCGTCCGGCGGAGTCTTCGTCCAGGCCGTCACCAAGTAGGACAGCCGGAACCAGCGCGGAGCCCGGCGGCGGCGGACGACGATGTCCCGCTCGTCGCGCACCGGCGCGCGACCGCCCTGCCGCCGGGACACGTCCTCCCGGATGTCGTACAGGTAGGCGTTGACCACCGGAGCGTTGCGCCGGGCCGCCCAGTCACGGGTGGGGACGTCGAAGGACACCTCGATACCCGAGCCATCCAGTGCCCCGCTGCCGAGGACCTCTTTGAGGACCTCGTCCACCTCATGAATCACTTTCGCGCTCCCGCCCGCCGCCACCCGCCGAGGGTGGCTCCGCGCCCCCCTGTCATCGATCGTGCTCCCTGCACCGTCCTGGGTGCACGCACAGTGGGGACGACGGCGGGGCAGCGCTTCTTGCCTCAAGGTGCCCCTCCGTCGCCCGTCCGGTCAGATGTAACCCTCGCGGAGTGCGTACGCCACCGCGTGCGAACGATTGCGCAGATGCAGGCGGGTAGTGAGTCCATGCATGACGTTCTTGATGGTGCGTTCGGAGTAGGAAAGCTTGGTGGCGATCTCTGTCGTGTCAAGGCCGTCGGCCACCAGCCGCATCACGTCCGCCTCGCGCGGAGTGAGACCCAGGAAGGTCCCCGACCGGTCGGCGCCACCCCGGTGCAGCTGCCCCACCTGGCTGATGAGTCGGCCGACCAGGTCCGCGGGCAGATCGCCACCGCCCTCGGCTGCGGTCAGCACCGCCTGCACCAGCCGATGTGCGGTGGCCTCGCGGCGCCAGACGATGGCTGTGGCACCGCACTCGATGACGTCCAGCAGTTCGTTCTCCCGGATCGTCCCCACGACGAGCACCACCCGCGCCCCCTCGCTGCGCACCATCCGCCGCAGCCGGACGAGCGAGGCCTCGTCGAGAACGTCCTCGACCAGCAGGGCCACCGTCGCGGAGCCGAGATCCTCACACAGGTCGACCTCCGGGTGCCGGCGCAGCTGGCTGAGGACACCCTCATGGCTGATCGGATCGGGGGCTGTGACGGCTACCCGCACCCGGCTCGCTGGGGGGACGGAGGCTGTGGCGGCCGGATGCGAGCTGAACAAGTGTTCCCCCCTCTGTGCACTGGCACGTCCCCGGCCAGGACTGTCGCTGTGGGACGGGTGCGCGGTCGCAGACCCTGGGGTTCCGCGATGCCTGGCAGAACTGCCTCCGTGATCACCGTGTCTGCCCCTTGCGTCCGGGGCCGTTACGTGACTGCGGTACCGACCATGCCGCCGGGAAGGGAACCGTCGCGTCGGCAGAAACTACGTAGCGGGGCATCTACGTAATCCCGCGCCGGGCGTGGGAGAACCTGGGCCGGGCCGTCGGGAAGTACGTCGCCGCGCACCACTCCCTCATCAGCATCTGCTTCCCGCCTCAGTCCCTTCCCACCGATCCTGAGCCCCGGAGGGTTCGCGGGTCCAGGTGAACAGATCGTTGGACATGGCGAGGTTGATCGCGGCACCGCTCTCTCCGCCCGCGGCGTAGAACATCCAGAACCTGCCGTCAGCCTCGACGACGTGCGGCGCCCACAGGTGCTCCTCGCCGAAATGGGACGGGTCGACGGTGAGCGCGTCGGCGTGGGTGGTCCACGGCCCGTGCGGGCTCGACGCGGAGGCGTGAGCGAAGGCGATCTCCGCCGAGCTGTCCGGGGATTCGCCGCGCGGCGCGCTGTCCCCGACGATGCCGAACAGGTGCCGACGGCCCTTCGCTTTGATCAGCGTGTGATCGTTGAGATGGCGCGGGCCGGCGGAGGTGGACGGGTCGTAGACGTACGCGAAGGGTCCCGCTCCGACCCAGTGAGGGGAAGACTTCGACGCGGCCGTCGGGGGTACGTTCGCTGGTGAGCTGCGAGTCGGCGGGGCCGCCGGTGGGTTCCCATTCGGACCAACTGGTGGGGCTGGTCTGGTACTTGTGGAATACGCCGACCGGTCCGGAGGCGAAAACTTCCAGGCGTCCGTCGGCGTTTTGGTCGACGGTCAGGTCGCGGCCGCCGCCGAAGGTGTCCCACCGGGACCAGCCGCCGTTGGGGGCGGTCTGGTACTGGTGCTGGAAGGTGTTCCCGTTGAGGGCGAACAATTCCAGGCGGCCGTCGGCGTTGGGTGCGATGGCGAGTTCGGCGTTGCCGGGTCCGCCGAGGGCTTCCCAGGCCGACCAGTTGCCGTTGACTCCCTGCTGCCAGGCGTGGTGGATGCCGTCGGATCCGGCGCCGAACACCTCAAGGCGCCCGTCCGTCGACCGCGCCGACACGACTCGGCCCGACTCCGCCGGATACACGAGCGGCCGGGGCCGCGGGCCGCTGCCTGGGGTGCAAGGCAGCACAACGCCGCGCTCCGCGAGGTAGACCTCGGGGTCGATACCGTAGGAGGTGGACCGGTCTGCCCAGATCCGCAGGTGGAGGTGGGGACCGGTGGAGTTCCCCTCGGCGCCCATCAGGGCGATCTGCTGGCCGGCCACGACGTGGTCGCCGACGGAGACGTCCCGCTGGGACATGTGCCCGTACTCGGGAATCCTCCCGTCTGGGTGCTGGACACGGATCCACTGGCCGTAGTCACCGGTGTACCCGGAAATGGTCACCTCGCCGTCGCCGACGGCGTAGATCGGCGTCCCGACATCGTTGGCGATGTCGACGCCGTTGTGGCCGCTATGGACGTGCGGATACCGGTGTTGCCGAAAAGTGGGCGGTCTGGAAGGTAGCAACGGGACGGGGCCGGGAGACCCCGGAAGATTACGGACTGACAGGCGGAAGCGCGTCGGCGATGCCGTTTCTCCCGGTCACACGGGGTCGAGTGGAGTACCGGACGGCACTGGCGCCCCTGGGGTGCGTCGGCATCATCGAGATTTCATCGGTCCTCCTTAGCGTGGCCGCGTTCAGACGACGGCCTGTGAACAGAGGAAGGACGGCTCGATGGCGCGAAGGAGATTCAGAGCGAGGCTGCCGATGGCGGTCATGGCCGCGGTGGCGGTGATGAGCACAATGGCGGCCACCGGGTCGGCGGCCACGGAGGCAGCCGCCGCCGAACCGGGGCCGGACAAGCCGACGATCCGTTACACCGAATACGGAATCCCGCACATCATCGCCTCCAACTGGGAGGACCTGGGAACGGGCTACGGATACGCGGCGGCCAAGGACAACATCTGCACCTTGGCCGACACCTATCTGATGGTCAACGCCCAGCGGTCCCGCTATCTGGGACCCGATGGCAGGACGAGCCCCGGCAAGGACCAGAACACCACATCCAATCTCAACAGTGACCTGTACTTCCAGCGGATCAAGGGCAACGGGGTGGTGGAGCGGCTGCTGGACCTGCCCGCCCCGAACGGGCCGGAGCCGGAGGTCAAAGAGGCCATCCGCGGCTACGTCCAGGGATACAACCGGTACCTGTCCGAGACGGGCGTGAACAACATCAGCGACCCGGCCTGCCGCGGTGCGGCCTGGGTGCGGCCGATCACGGAGCTGGACGTCTACCGGCACGCGCATGCCGAAATCATCATGGGCAGCGCCGATGCGCTGCTGGACGGTCTGGTGAACGCCACACCCCCGGGGGCGTCGACCGCCGCGCCACCGGCCTCCTCACCCGCGAAGACCGCGAAGAAGATCCGCGACGCGATGGCGGTGAGCAGTCAACAGGGCATGGGCAGCAACGCGTTGGCGGTGGGTTCGCAGGGCGTGTCCGGCGGCACCAGCATGTTGCTGGCCAACCCGCACTTTCCGTGGCAGGGCAAGAACCGGATGTGGCAGAGCCAGCTGACGATTCCGGGTAAAGTCAATGTCTCCGGGGCCAGCCTGCTCGGACTTCCCGCGGTGAACATCGGCTACAACGACAACGTCGCCTGGAGCCACACGGTCGCCACCGTAGCTCCGTTCGGGCTGTTCGACGTGCAGGTGGATCCGCTGAACCCGACCAAGTACCTGGTCGACGGTAAGTGGGAGCAGATGACCTCGCAGCAGGTCGGTGTCGACGTGCGGAACGCGGACGGCTCTCTCGGCAGGGTCACCAGGACGTTGTGGTCCACCCGTTACGGCCCGATCACCACATCGATCCAGGGCGTTCCGCTGCCCTGGGTGGTCAGCGCGCACGCGGTGCGCGATGTGAACATGGACAACCTGCGGGCGATGAACACCTGGTTCCGCCTCGACCAGGCCAAGGACGTCCACGACGTGGTGAACACCCTGGAGACCACGCAGGGCGTTCCCTTCTTCAACACCGTCGCCTCCGACCGCAAGGGCAACGCGCTGTACGCGGACATCCAGGCCACCCCGAACATCACCGACGAGCACGCGAAGTCGTGCCTCACCATGACCGGTCAGCTGCTCTTCAACCCGGGGTTACGCCCGTCGAATGTGCCGCCGGTCTCCATCTTCGACGGCAAGCGCAGCGAGTGCGACTGGCCCAACGACCCGAACGCGGTCGGACCAGGACTGCTGGACCCGCACAAGCAGCCACGCCTGATCCGGTCCGACTTCGTGGGCAACGCCAACGACAGCGCCTGGCTGGCCAATCCCGAGCAGCCGCTGTCCTTCCCCAAGGTGATGGGCGACACCGCGGCGCCCAGGTCGTTGCGTACCCAGGAGCTGATCCTGACCGCACAGAACCGGATCAACGGCACCGACGGCTTGCCGGGCAAGGGCTTCACGCCGGAGACCATGGGGAAGTTGCTGTTCGCCGACAACAGCAGGGCGGCCGACCTGACGCTCAACGCCACGGTGACGGCGTGCCAGAGCGTCCCCTTCGGGCTCGTCCTGGTGGACGGCAACCTGGTCAACGTGAGCGAGGCATGTCCGATCCTGGCCGCCTGGAAGGACCACAATTACACGGCGGACAGCCGGGGATCCTGGCTGTTCGCAAACTACTGGGTCCGCCTGCTCGGCGGACAGTCGAACGAGAAACTGCCGTGGCGGGTTGCTTTCGACCCCAAGGACCCGGTGCACACGCCCAACTCGCTGGACTCCGGAAACTCCGCTGTCCGCGACGCGTTGGCCCGGGCGGTTCTCGCGCTGCGCAAGGCGGGAATTCCGCTGAACGCGTCACTGTCGGACGTCCAGAAGGTCACCCGTGGCGGTGAGCAGATCCCGGTCCATGGCTCGATCGGCGAACTGGGCGTGCTGAACGTGATCACTCCTGGTCAGGTCGACGGAAAGCTGGACATCGTCTTCGGCTCCAGTTTCATCCAGCAGGTGCGGTTCACCTCCGAGGGTTCGCCCCAGGCGTTCTCCGTCATGGCCTACTCCCAGTCGGCCAACCCGAACTCGCCGCACTACTCCGATCAGACCAAGCTGTTCTCGGCCGGCCAGTGGGTGACCGAGCGGTTCACGGAGGAGCAGATCGCGGCCTCACCGGAATTGCAGACCAAGGTTCTGAACTGAGAATGCCGAAAAGACTCACGAGGGGGCACGCCGTGACAAGGAGATCGAACTGGTGGCGACTGGCGGTGGCGTGGATGCTCGCCGCCGTGGCCATGGTCGCGCCGGCGGCTTCGGCACAGGCCGCCGACGGCGGCACCGCGCCGCCACCGATGGCGAACGGGTTCGGCCTGACCCAGGTGGGCACGCCGACAGGAACCGCCACCAACTTCTACCTCACCGTGACCACACCCGAGGTCGCGGGTGAGCAGCACGTCAAAATCATTCTGCCGAGCGGCTACTACGACGACCCGGGCAGGCGCTACCCGGTGCTGTACTTCCTGCACGGATCACCCGACGACCCCGTCCAGCAGAACTATCCGGCGCTGACCACGTCGAACCAGATGATCACCGTCATCCCGGACGGCGGCGCACGGGGCTGGTATGCCAACTGGCTCAACCAGAAGACTCAGGCCGGTGCCCAGAACTGGGAGAACTTCCATCTCAAGCAGGTGATTCCGTTCATCGACGCGAACCTTCGGACCATCGCCACCAAGCAGGCGAGGGCCATCGCCGGCGTCTCCATGGGTGGCTTCGGAGCCTTCCACTACGCCCAGGTCCGTCCCGACCTGTTCAGTCAGACCGCATCCCTGTCAGGAGACATCGACCTGTCGGTCAGGTCCATGGACCTACGGCTGGCCGTCGTCGCCTCCCTCATCGACGCGACGGGCGCGATCTGCGGCTCGGCATCCGGGGCCTGTGACCCCAACGACTCCCCGTACAAGCCCGCTGTGGACAGTGACGCCGCGTTCGGTTCGCCCTACCCGGTGTTCAACGCCGACTGGCGGTGGAACGAGGTCGACCCGTCGCAGCACATGGACAGGCTCGCCAAGGGCGGAGTCGGGGTCTCCATCTACGTGGGCGACGGAGGCGGCTCGCCCCTGGAACCGGAGTTCTGGGTCGCAGGCGCGGCCAAGAACGTCAAGGCCGGCATGGACGCCCTGGGCATGTCCTACTACTACGTCAACTACGGCGACGGTTCCGGCTGGGGCACCAAGTGCAACGGCGGCCACAACGCCGGCTGCTGGCAAGAGGATCTCCGAGACCTGATTCCCAGGCTGGAGAGGGCCTTCGCCTCCTGACCGGCTCGGGCCCGGACCGTATCTGACGACACGCGCCCGCCGTCGACCCGCCCACCGCTCGTGCGGTCTGGGGG
>NZ_JBSGZO010000236.1:0-13109 GCF_053611045.1 Streptomyces sp. NPDC054841
CCCCTCCGCCGCCGTACGCGCGCGGCGCGCCGGAGCCTCGCCGGCCGGGGTGCGGCGCGCCGGGCGTTCGCCGGCGGCGCGTGGGGTACGGGCCGGACGGGCGGGGACCGGGGGGAGCTGGCCCTTGAGGGGGCCCCACTCGTTCGGGTCGGGGACACCGGGCGGCAGCATCTGGCGCCGCTTGGGCCCGCCGTGATCGGACTCCCCCGGCTCCTTCGCGCCCGGCCAGGCCTTGGCGACCCGGGCAGCCAGCACGAAGTCCTTGCGCAGCGGGTGCCCCTCGAAGCCCTCCGGGAGGAGCAGCGGAACGAGGTGCGGGTGACCGGTGAAGTCCACGCCGAACATCTCGTACGTCTCGCGCTCGTGCCAGGCCGCGCCCGCGTAGACCTCCACTGCGGACGCGAGCACCGGCGCCTCGTGCGGAACGGTCGTACGCAGCAGCAGCCGACGGACCACATGACCACCCGGCACGGAGTCCGGGCCGGAAGCCGAGCCGGCATCGGGACCGGACTTTGGACCGGCGTCCGGGCCGGAGGCCGAACCACCGGCGGCAGCCGGCGCGGCCTGGAGCGCGACGACGTGCGCGCACACGCGGAAGCCGGCGCCCGGCTCGTCGACGGCGCTCAGCCAGTCGAAATAGGTGCAGCCCAGCTCGTCGCGGGCGGTGCGCAGTGCGTCGGTCCAGGTGGCGGCGGGGACGTCCACCGTCAGCAGGTCGTACGCCTGCTCGGCGGTGGCATCAGGTCCGAAGCGCTCGGCGATGTCCGTCTCGAACGTGCTCATGAGGCGGCTCCCGGCTCGGACGGGGCAGGAGGCGGGGTGACCAGGCCGCTGCGGAGTTCGCCCACCGAGGCACGGCCCGGGGCCGAGCCGTACCGCTCGCTCAGCGACTCGCGCGCGATCTTCTCCTGCAGTTTGAGGATGCCCTGGAGCAGCGCCTCGGGCCGCGGCGGGCAGCCCGGCACGTACACATCGACGGGGATGATCTGGTCGACGCCCTTGGTCACCGAGTACGAGTCCCAGTACGGGCCGCCGCAGTTCGAGCAGGCACCGAAGGAGATGACGTACTTGGGCTCGGGCATCTGCTCGTACAGCCGCTTCACCGCGGGCGCCATCTTGTCGGTCACCGTGCCCGACACGACCATCAGGTCGGCCTGACGCGGTCCGGGCGCGAAGGGGATCACGCCGAGCCGGATGAAGTCGTGCCGGGCCATCGACGCGGCGATGAACTCGATCGCGCAACAGGCAAGACCGAAGTTGAAGACCCACAGGCTGTAGCGGCGGCCCCAGTTCAGGACCACCTTCATCGGCTCGGGGGCGAGCCGGGCGAGGGCGCCCAGCCGCCTCGGTTCCGGAAGCAGCACGGGCTCGGGAGCCTGCGCGGAGCCCGAGGTCTGCGGGGTCACGTCCATGTGAGGACGCCCTTCTTCCATGCGTAGAGAATTCCCACGGCCAGGAAGCCGAGGAAGATGAACATCTCCACGAGCGTCGTCGCGCCGTATCCGGCCGCGGCGAACACCGTGGCCCATGGGAACAGGAAGATCGAGTCGACGGCGAAGATGACATAGAGGAACGCGTAGACGTAGTAGCGGACCTGGGTGTGGGCCCAGCCCTCCCCCACCGGGTCGACTCCGCATTCGTACGTCAGCATCTTCTCCTGCGTCGGTACGACCGGCCGCAGCAACCGTCCCGCGCCGAAGGCCACCGCGACGAAGAGCACGCCGATCAGGGCGAGCAGTCCGACGACCGAGTAGCTCTGGAAGTAGTCGGCCGCGAGTACGGTCGGTTCGGTGAGTTTCCGCACGTCCGCCCCTCGCTCCCTGCCCGTTCGACGATGCCCGTTCGACGATCTGTACGCACGGGAGTCTAGGCCCTGTTAAAGAGACGGTAAGCAGCCGTGTCACGCATCGGACGGGATCAGGCGCCCGGCATGCGCCCCGCAGCCGCCTCACAGTGGGGATATCCCCACTGCGCCCCCACCCATGTACCCCATGGCGTGCGCGGATACGACCGGGCAGGCTGTGCCGTATGACCCCGACCAGCAGCACCATGGACGACCCCATGGACGACCCCGTCGACGGCCTCGTGGATGTCCCCGTGGACGCCGTGGACGACCCGGTGAGCGACCCCGTGAACGGCCCCCTGGACGACCACGACGGTCCGCCGCCCGCCCGCTTCGCGTACGACCGGCACACCTGGAAGGAGATCGCGCATCTCCTCTCCGACCTGCCGATCGCGATTGCCGGGTTCGTCTACACGGTGGCCATGGTCGCGATCGGCGCGGGGCTGTCGGTGACGGTCGTCGGTCTGCCCCTGCTGGCGGGCGGACTGGCCGGTTCACGGCTGCTCGGCAGGTCGGAGCGGGCGCGGGCGCGCAAGCTGCTGGGCGTACGGGTGGACGAGCCGAGTCCGCTGCCGCGCCCCCGCGGTGGCGGCTTCTTCTCCTCGCTGTGGACCGGGCTCAAGGACCCCGTGGCCTGGCGGTCCGCGCTGTACGCGTTCATCCGGCTGCCGTGGGGCGTCCTGACCTTCACCGTGACACTGGTGGGGCTGTTCGTGCTCTGGCCGGTGCTGCCGTACATCGTGCGGGGCATGGCCAACGCCGACCGGGCGATGGTCCGTGGGCTGCTGTCGCCCTCCGACGAACTGGAGCGGCGGATCGCCGAACTGGAGTCGGACCGCGGCGTCGTCGTGGACACGGCGGCCGCGGATCTGCGGCGCATCGAGCGCGATCTGCACGACGGCGCCCAGGCCCGGCTGGTCAACCTCGCCATGGGGCTCGGTCTGGCCAAGGAGAAGCTGCTGGAGGGCCAGGCCGACGAAACCGTCGCGGCCATGGTCGACGAGGCGCACGGCGAGGTGAAGCTCGCCCTGCAGGAACTGCGGGACCTGGCACGCGGCATCCACCCGGCCGTCCTCACCGACCGCGGGCTGGACGCGGCGCTGTCCTCCGTCGCCTCCCGCTGCACGGTGCCCGTGCAGGTCGCGGTCGATCTGCCGGCCCGGCCGGCCGAGGCGATCGAGGGCATCGCGTACTTCACGGTCTCCGAACTGCTCCAGAACGTCAGCAAGCACAGCGGTGCCCGCACGGCGTCCGTCGAGGTGTGGCGGCGCGACGACCGCCTGCTGCTCCAGGTACGGGACGACGGCAACGGCGGCGCCTCGCCCTCCGGTGGCACCGGCATGGCCGGGCTCGCGGAGCGGCTCGGCGCGGTCGACGGCCTCTTCGTCGTCGACTCACCGCGCGGCGGCCCCACGGTCGTCACGGCGGAGCTGCCGTGGCGCGACCGGATGCCGGCCGGCGGCGGCGCCGCGGCGAGGGCGGGGAGCCGTCCCGGTAGCAGGTAGGTGGCGAGAGCCGTCCCGGTTACCAGGCAGAGGGCGGGAACCCTCCCGGTACCAGGCAGAGGGCGGGAACCCTCCCGGTACCAGGCAGGGGGCGGCGTCCCCGTAACGGGTCGGGGGTCTCCCGTCTCCGGCCAGGTAGGGAAAACCCCCGGGCCAAGAGGGATACCGGCCTCATGGTGTGCGGGCGGCGCGGTCAGCAGTCTTGAGGGAGTACCGCGATCAGCAGCACAGGCACGGTACGGACCACGCAGCACGCAGTACGCAGCACCCGCCGCCGAGCAGAACGGACGACCTCGACGATGGCCACGGCATACGAACCGGAGCACCGGGCCCACCTCCTTCCCCCGGCACTGCGCGCGCCGTTCGAGGGCCGCACCTGGCGAGAGTTCGGCTACCTCATGCTGAACCTGCCGCTCAGCGTCGTCTTCTTCTCGCTTGCCGTGACGCTGACGGCGGCCGGTGCCGGCCTGGTGGTCACCTTCCTCGGCATCCCGGTCCTCGCCGGAGCCCTCGCCATGTGCCGCGGCTTCGGCGCGCTGGAGCGGAGCCGGGCGCGAGGGCTGCTGAGGCTGGACATCGCCGACCCCGCGCCGGTCCGGCCCGAGCGGCACGGGCCGATGTCCTGGATGGGCGCGATGCTGAAGAGCGGGGTGTCCTGGCGGCATCTGCTGTACGCGATGGTGCACATGCCGTGGGCGGTCTTCGCGTTCTGCGTCTCGCTGACCTTCTGGGCGTACGGCTGGGCCTGCCTCACGTACCCGCTGTGGCAGTGGGTGTTCCCCGTGTACGCCGGCATCGACGGGGTCCAGCTGTACGGCGACAGAACGCACAGCTTCTACCTCGACTCGCCCTTCGAGCTGGCGCTGACCAGCACGATCGGGCTGCTGTTCGTCCTGATCACGCCGTGGGTCATCCGCGGGCTGGCCACGGTGGACCGGCTGTTCGTGATGGGGCTGCTCGGGCCGTCCCGGCTGGAGGGCCGCGTCGTCGAGCTGGAGTCGGACCGCGGCGTCGTCGTGGACACGGCGGCCGCGGACCTGCGGCGCATCGAGCGCGATCTGCACGACGGCGCGCAGGCCCGGCTGGTCAACCTCGCCATGGACCTGGGGCTGGCCAAGGAGAAGCTGGCCGAGGATCCGCGGGCGGCGGCACGGATGGTGGAGGAGGCGCACGGCGAGGTGAAGACGGCGCTCCAGGAACTGCGGGACCTGGCGCGCGGCATCCACCCGGCCGTCCTCACCGACCGCGGCCTGGACGCCGCGCTCTCCGCCGTGGCCTCCCGCTGCACGGTGCCGGTCCGGGTGGAGGTCGATCTGCCCGCGCGGCCGGCCCCGGCGATCGAGGGCATCGCGTACTTCACGGTCTCCGAGCTGCTCCAGAACGTCAGCAAGCATGCGCAGGCGAGGCGGGCGTCGGTGGATGTGTGGCGTACGGAGGACCGGCTGATGCTTCAGGTCTCCGACGACGGGCGGGGCGGGGCGGAGGTCTCCGCCGGCAGCGGGCTGGCCGGGCTGACCGAGCGGCTCGACGCGGTCGACGGGATCCTCGTGGTCGACTCGCCGGCGGGCGGGCCGACGACGGTGACGGCGGAGCTGCCCTGGCGAGGATGAGCGGGGCCTGGCCCATACCCCGGTGCGGGGCCCGGCCCACACCGCGATGCGGGGCCCGGCCGCACACCCCGATGCGGGGCCCGGCCGCACACCCCGATGCGGGGCCCGGCCGCACACCCCGATGCGGGGCCCGGCCCACCCCCCGATGCGGGGCCCGGCCCACCCCCCGATGCGGGGCCCGGCCCACCCCCCGATGCGGAGTCAGCCCGCGCCGGAGCCCGGGTCGCCGAGTGCGGACGCCCGCAAACCAGGGGCGCGGGGCCCACAAACCAGGGGCGCGGGGCCCGCACCCCGCAAAACGGCAAGCCCGGCACACCCCCGCCCCCTCCCGAACCTCACCGCACGCACCCCGCAATGCTGCGATGCTGGAGCACGCAGGCGCGTCGCCCTTCCGACGCGCGCATCGACGTAGGGGGATACAAGGTCGTGGAGGACAGGGTGCGGGTGGTCATCGCCGAGGATTCCGTGTTGCTGCGGGAGGGCCTCACCCGGCTGCTGACCGATCGCGGGCACGACGTGGTCGCGGGCGTCGGGGACGCCGACGCGCTGATCAAGACCGTCGACGATCTCGCCGCGCAGCAGACACTGCCCGACGTCGTGGTCGCCGACGTACGAATGCCGCCCACCCACACCGACGAGGGCGTGCGCGCCGCGGTACGGCTGCGCCGCGATCATCCCGGGATCGGCGTGCTCGTGCTGTCGCAGTACGTGGAGGAGCAGTACGCCACCGAACTGCTCGCCGGGAGCAGCCGCGGCGTGGGCTATCTGCTGAAGGACCGCGTCGCCGAGGTGCGCGAATTCGTGGACGCCGTCGTCAGGGTCGCCCGGGGCGGCACCGCGCTGGACCCGGAGGTGGTGGCGCAGCTGCTGGGGCGGAGCCGTAAGCAGGACGTCCTGACCGGGCTGACGCCGCGCGAGCGGGAGGTTCTGGGCCTGATGGCGGAGGGCCGTACGAACTCGGCGATCGCGAAGCAGCTGGTGGTGAGCGACGGCGCGGTGGAGAAGCACGTCAGCAACATCTTCCTGAAGCTCGGATTGTCCCCGAGCGACGGCGATCACCGGCGTGTACTCGCCGTGCTGACCTATCTCAACTCATAGTTGCCTGACACTGTGTCAGAGTCAGTTTCAATGAGAACCGCAGGATAGGCGGGGGCGTCTTCAAGAGAAGGACCCGGGGGCGAACAGAACATGGCATACCAGGGCACAGGGGCGTCTCAAATTGACGTCCAGTATATGAGCGGTCCCGGGAAGGCGACCCTTACCGACGTAGGGTTGACCTTGGAGCGACCGGTGAGCCGGCCGCAGCCCAGCCGCCTCGAAGGAGGTCCAGTTCAGTGACCAGCCAGGTCAGTAGCCCAGCCGAGCACGCAGACGAGGCAGACGAGGGCGGCGAGGCTCTCGTCGGGGGGCCGCGGCAGCCCCCCGGCACGAAAGAGGTACGCCACCTCGACCGGGTGATCATTCGGTTCGCGGGTGATTCCGGTGACGGTATGCAGCTGACAGGTGACCGTTTCACGTCAGAGACGGCGTCTTTCGGCAATGACCTGTCCACGCTGCCGAACTTCCCGGCCGAGATCCGCGCCCCCGCCGGCACTCTGCCCGGTGTCTCCAGCTTCCAGCTGCACTTCGCCGACCACGACATCCTCACCCCCGGCGACGCGCCGAACGTGCTGGTGGCGATGAACCCTGCCGCGCTCAAGGCCAACATCGGCGACGTCCCGCGCGGCGGCGAGATCATCGTGAACACCGACGAATTCGCCAAACGCGCCATGGCCAAGGTCGGCTACGACACCAGTCCGCTCGAGGACGGCTCGCTCGACGGCTACAACGTCCACCCCGTACCCCTGACGACCCTCACGATCGAGGCGCTCAAGGACCTCGGGCTCTCCCGCAAGGAAGCCGAACGCTCGAAGAACATGTTCGCGCTCGGCCTGCTGTCGTGGATGTACCACCGGCCCACCGAAGGCACCGAGAAGTTCCTGCGGGCCAAGTTCGCGAAGAAGCCCGCCATCGCCGAGGCGAACGTGGCCGCCTTCAGAGCCGGCTGGAACTTCGGCGAGACCACCGAGGACTTCGCCGTCTCCTACGAGGTCGCCCCCGCGACCACCGCCTTCCCGCCGGGCACCTACCGCAACATCTCCGGAAACCTGGCGCTGTCCTACGGGCTGATCGCCGCGTCCCAGCAGGCCGACCTGCCGCTCTACCTCGGCTCGTACCCGATCACCCCGGCCTCCGACATCCTTCACGAACTGTCGAAGCACAAGAACTTCGGCGTGCGCACCTTCCAGGCGGAGGACGAGATCGCCGGCATCGGCGCCGCACTGGGCGCCGCGTTCGGCGGCTCGCTCGCGGTCACCACCACCTCCGGCCCCGGCGTCGCGCTCAAGAGCGAGACGATCGGGCTGGCGGTCTCCCTGGAGCTGCCGCTGCTGATCGTGGACATCCAGCGCGGCGGTCCCTCCACCGGACTGCCGACCAAGACCGAGCAGGCCGATCTGCTGCAGGCCATGTACGGCCGCAACGGTGAGGCCCCGGTCCCCGTCGTGGCCCCCAGGACCCCGGCGGACTGCTTCGACGCGGCCCTGGACGCCGCCCGCATCGCGCTCACCTACCGCACTCCGGTGTTCCTGCTGTCCGACGGCTACCTCGCCAACGGCTCGGAACCGTGGCGGATCCCCGATGTCGACGAACTGCCCGATCTGCGCACCCAGTTCGCGACCGGACCGAACCACACCCTGGACGACGGCACCGAGGTCTTCTGGCCGTACAAGCGCGACCCCCACACCCTGGCCCGGCCGTGGGCCGTGCCCGGCACTCCCGGCCTGGAACACCGCATCGGCGGCATCGAGAAGCAGGACGGCAGCGGGAACATCTCCTACGACCCGGCCAACCACGACCTCATGGTCCGCACCCGCCAGGCCAAGATCGACGGCATCGAGGTGCCGGACGTGACGGTCGACGACCCCGACGACGCGAAGACCCTGGTCCTGGGCTGGGGATCCACGTACGGGCCGATCACCGCCGCCGTCCGCCGGCTGCGGATCGCCGGCCTCCCCATCGCGCAGGCCCATCTGCGCCATCTCAACCCCTTCCCCCGGAATCTGGGAGAGGTCCTGGAGCGTTACGAGAAGGTAGTGGTACCGGAGATGAACCTCGGCCAGCTCGCCACCCTGATCCGCGCGAAGTATCTGGTCGACGCCCACTCCTACAACCAGGTCAACGGCATGCCGTTCAAGGCCGAGCAGCTCGCCACGCTTCTCAAGGAGGCCATCAATGACTGAGACAGCGTCCTCATTGCTGTCCCTGGTTCCGAAGGCCGAGGCCAAGCAGTCCATGAAGGACTTCAAGTCGGACCAGGAGGTCCGATGGTGCCCCGGCTGCGGTGACTACGCGATCCTCGCCGCCGTGCAGGGCTTCATGCCCGAGCTCGGCCTGGCGAAGGAGAACATCGTCTTCGTCTCCGGCATCGGCTGCTCCTCCCGCTTCCCGTACTACATGAACACCTACGGGATGCACTCCATCCACGGCCGCGCCCCGGCAATCGCGACCGGCCTCGCCTCCTCCCGCCGCGACCTGTCCGTCTGGGTCGTCACGGGCGACGGCGACGCTCTGTCCATCGGCGGCAACCACCTCATCCACGCCCTGCGTCGCAACGTCAACCTCAAGATCCTCCTCTTCAACAACCGGATCTACGGACTGACCAAGGGCCAGTACAGCCCCACGTCCGAAGTCGGCAAGATCACGAAGTCGACGCCGATGGGTTCCCTCGACGCCCCCTTCAACCCGGTCTCACTGGCCATCGGCGCGGAGGCGTCCTTCGTCGCCCGCACCATCGACTCCGACCGCAAGCACCTCACCGAGGTGCTGCGCGCGGCGGCCGACCATCCGGGCACGGCGCTGGTGGAGATCTACCAGAACTGCAACATCTTCAACGACGGCGCCTTCGATGCCCTCAAGGACAAGCAGCAGGCCGAGGAGGCCGTGATCCGGCTGGAGCACGGGCAGCCGATCCGCTTCGGCACCGACAACGCCAAGGGCGTGCTCCGTGACCCGGCCACCGGCGACCTCAAGGCCGTCACCGTCACTCCCGAGAACGAGTCGCAGATCCTCGTCCACGACGCCCACAGCGCCAGCCCCACCACCGCGTTCGCGCTGTCCCGGCTCGCCGACCCGGACACCCTGCGCCACACCCCGATCGGCGTGTTCCGCAGCACCGACCGCCCGGTCTACGACTCCCAGATGTCCGACCAGCTCGACGCCGCCATCGAACAGAACGGCAAGGGCGACCTGACCGCACTGCTCACCGGGAACGACACCTGGACCGTCGTCGGCTGACCCCTCGGGGTCCCGCGATGTCCCGCGCGGTGCCATGAGGTCCCACGAGGCCCGGATCTCCCCTCAGGAGGTCCGGGCCTCGTCGTATGCGGCGCGCGCCCGCTCCACGTCCTCGACGCGCCGCTCGGTCCAGCGCGCCAGCGCCCACACCTGGTCGGCGGCCTCCTTGCCGAGTGCGGTGAGGGAGTAGTCCACGCGCGGCGGGATGACGGGCTTGGCATCGCGGTGCACGAAGCCGTCGCGCTCCAGGGTCTGCAGCGTCTGGGCCAGCATCTTCTCGCTGACGCCGCCGACGGCCCGGCGCAGCTCGCTGAAGCGGTACGAACGCTCCAGCAGGGCGGCGAGGATCAGGACGCCCCAGCGGCTGGTGACGTGCTCCAGGACGATGCGGGACGGGCACATCGTGTCGTTGACGTCGGGCTTCCTGCTTACGTTCACACCAGTACCTTACTTCAAAGTGGGTACTTTCGCATGGTTAGCGCTCACCGTAGGGTCGGTACCCGAGCCCCTACGAAACGGAGAAATCCCCCCATGAGCATCGTCGTCACCGGAGCCACCGGACAGCTCGGCCGCCTCGTCATCGAGCGCCTCCTCGCCACCGGCGTCCCCGCCGGAACCATCGCCGCGGTCGTACGGAACGAGGAGAAGGCCGCCGGCCTGGCCGAGCTCGGCGTCGCCGTGCGGGTGGCCGACTACAGCGCGCCGGAGACGCTCGCCGGAGCGTTCCGGGCCGGCGACCGGGTGCTGCTGATCTCCGGCAGCGAGGTCGGCCGGCGGATGCCGCAGCACACGGCGGTCATCGCGGCCGCGAAGGAGGCGGGCGTCGCCCAGCTCGCGTACACCGGCGTTCTCGGCGGCCCCGACGCCGACTTCACGCTCGCCGACGAGCACAAGGCCACCGAGCAGGCGGTCCTCGACTCCGGCCTGCCCTACACCTTCCTGCGCAACGGCTGGTACACCGAGAACTACACCGGCAACCTGGCTCCGGTGCTGGAGCACGGCGCCGTCGTCGCCAACGCGGGCGAGGGCCGGGTCGCCTCCGCCGCCCGCGCCGACTACGCCGCCGCCGCGGCCGCCGTACTGACCGGCGAGGGCCACCTCGGCCGGGCCTACGAGCTCAGCGGCGACACCGCCTGGTCGCTGGCCGAGTACGCGGCCGAGGTCGCCCGGCAGTCCGGCAAGGACATCGCGTACAACAACGTGCCCGCCGAGGCGCACCAGCAGATCCTGACCGGCGCGGGTGTGCCGGAGGCCTTCGCCGCGATCCTCGTCGACGTGGACCACGCCATCGAGCGCGGGCTGCTCGCCCGTACCAGCGGCGACCTGGCGCGGCTCATCGGGCGGCCCACGACACCGCTGGCCGACACGGTCGCCGCGGCCCTCGCGCGCCGCTGATCGGTGCGTCATGACCGTATTGCGATACGGACATGACAGCCTGCCCTGCTCGGCGCTACCTTCGACGAGGACAGCGCGGCGCAGGGCAGGACAGGGGGAGGCTCAGTGAAGGACAGCGAGCAGCGGGCAGGACTGCTTTACGGGATCGGCGCCTACGGGATGTGGGGCCTGGTCCCGCTCTTCTGGCCGTTGCTGAAGCCGGCCGGCGCCGTCGAGATCCTCGCCCACCGCATGGTGTGGTCGCTGGCCGTCGTCGCCGTCGCCCTGCTGGCGCTGCGCCGCTGGGGCTGGATACGGGAGTTGCTGCGCGAGCCGCGCAAGCTCGGCCTGATCACGGTCGCCGCGACGGTCATCAGCGTCAACTGGGGCCTCTACATCTGGGCAGTCAACGCCGGCCAGGTGGTGGAGGCCTCGCTCGGCTACTTCATCAATCCGCTGGTCACCATCGCGATGGGCGTGCTGCTGCTGAAGGAGCGGCTGCGGCCGGCGCAGTGGGCGGCGGTCGGCATCGGCTGCGCCGCGGTGCTGGTGCTGGCGGTCGGGTACGGGCGACCGCCGTGGATCTCGCTGGTCCTGGCGTTCTCGTTCGCCGTCTACGGGCTGATCAAGAAGAAGACCAGCATCGGGGGTCTCGAGTCGCTGGCGGCCGAGACGGCGGTGCAGTTCCTGCCCGCGCTCGCCTATCTGCTGTGGCTGGGTTCGCAGGGCTCGGCCGACTTCGGTGCGCACGGCGCGGGCCACGCGGCACTGCTCGCAGCGACCGGCATCGTCACCGCCGTGCCGCTGGTCTGCTTCGGCGCCGCGGCGATCCGGGTGCCCCTCTCGACGCTGGGACTGCTGCAGTATCTGGCGCCGCTCTTCCAGTTCCTGCTGGGCGTCGTGTACTTCCACGAGGCCATGCCTCCCGAGCGGTGGGCGGGCTTCTCCCTGGTCTGGCTCGCCCTGACCATCCTCACCTGGGACGCCCTGCGCACCGCCCGTCGCAACAAGGCGGAGGCGCTCCGCCTGGCCGAGGCGCGGGCGAGCGAGGTTCCGGCCGCCGTGAAACGCCCCGAACCCGCCGCCTGACCGGGACGCGGCGATCCAGGGGCCCGGCGGGGCGCCCTGACGTGGCGGGTCCGGCTGCCGCCGGCGGGTGGCGAGCCGGGTCATCGGGTGGGGCCGCGGGTGGTTCGTGGTTCGTGCCCGGGAGGCCGGGAGGCCGGGAGGCCGGGGGGCCCAGGGGCTGAGCCTCCTTCAGGACGCGTGGCGGGCCCGGTGGGTCCGGACCTTGTGACGATTGCCGCAGCGTTCCATCGCGCACCAGCGGCGGCGTCCCGGCCGGGAGGTGTCCACGAAGAGCAGGCCGCAGTCGTGGGCGCCGCATTCGCGGATGCGGTCGGCGTACGGGCCGGTGAAGAGGTCGATGGCGTCGCGCGCGACGGTCGACACGAGCTGGGTGCCGGTCGCGCCGGGTGCCCATGCGCGGGTGGCGTCCGGGGCGAGGCGGGCGACCAGTGCGGGCGCGGCCGCCGCGTCGTTCAGCACCACCACATCGGCCGGGTCGGCCGCCCGGCCGTGGGCGCGAGCCCGCGTCAGCCTCCACAGGGCGTCGCGGAGGGCGCGCGCCTCGGCGGCCTCCGCGGCGGTCACGGTGAGCGGCAGACCTGGGGCGAGCCGGCTCGCCTCCGCCCAGCGCACCAGGCCTTCCGGTTCGTCCAGCACCTCGTAGCGCGCAAGGGCGCCCGGGCCGCCGGTGGGCAGCAGCTCCAGGCAGAGCGCGCCCGGATCGAAGCGGTACGACCGCCCCTCAGGGGTGTGGAGGACGAGTCCCGGCGAGTCCATTGCGGTCCCGTTCATGTAACCACTATAACTGGTTGCCATGACGATGCACTGGAAGCTCGTGATCGACGCGACCGACCCGCTCGCCCAGGCCGACTTCTGGGCCGAGGCCCTCGACTACGTGACCGAGGACAACAGCGCCCTCATCGAGCGACTGCTCGGCATAGGAGCCGCACCCGAATCCGCGACCACCGACTGGCACGACCGCCGCGCATGGCGGGATCTGGCCGCCGTCCGGCATCCGGACGATCCGTACGACAAGGACACGGGCACCGGCCTGGGCAGGCGGCTGCTGTTCCAGCGGGTGCCGGAGGCGAAGACGGTGAAGAACCGCTTCCATCTCGACCTGCACACCGGCCCCGGGCTGCGCGACGCGGAGGTCGCCCGGCTGGAGCAGCTGGGCGCGACGGTGCTGCACCAGGTGAAGGAGCCCGGGGGCGAGTGGTGCGTCATGCAGGACCCCGAGGGCAACGAGTTCTGCGTGCACTAGACGAGTAAGTCCTATCTCCCGCCGTCCGCCCGGAGGGCGGGCTTCGCGGCGTCCGGTGCGTGCAGATGCAAGGCGGAGGGTCGTCCTCGTACTGGGCGTACTTGGACGAT
>NZ_JBSGZO010000237.1:0-13079 GCF_053611045.1 Streptomyces sp. NPDC054841
CTCGCGGGCGGCCTGACGCCACAGATCGGGCAGCGCCCCGCCGGGCGGGACGGCGACCGCCGTCCACCCGGCCTCGCGCAGCCTCCGCAGCCGTTCCTCGACGGCGTCGTCCACCGCGCCGCCCGTCACCCAGGGGCCGCTGTCCAGGACGAAGGCGACCGCGGCACCGCTGCGCTGCCGCATCCGGGCCGCGACCGCGGCCTGCTCCTCGTCCAGATCGCCGACGAAGGCGACCAGCAGCCCCTCGTTCCCGCCGCGCAACACGTCGTACGCGCGCGAAAGCCCCGCTCCGTCCGAGTGGTCCACCACCGCGAGAGCGTCCAGCATCAGCCCGGCCGACTCGGCGGACTCCTGCGTGGACCCGGCGAAACCGTCGGCTCCCTCGCCGGGCACCGACGTCCCCGTGTCCGTCAGCAGCCGGACCGAGAAACCCCGCTCCAGCATGTGCACCAGCACCGAGGCCGCGCCCGACACCGCCCACTCGAAGGCCGAGTCGGGACCCGCGCCCTGGTAGGCGCCCCGTCGGGTGTCCAGCAGCACCGTGCACCTGGCCCGCTGCGGCTGTTCCTCGCGCCGGACCATCAGCTCGCCGTAACGCGCGGTGGAGCGCCAGTGCACCCGGCGCAGATCGTCCCCGTGCCGGTACGTACGCGGAATCACGTCGTCCTCACCGGCCAGGGCCAGCGACCGCTGGCGACCGTCGCCGTACCCGGCTGCCTCGCCCGACAGCCGCACCGGCGGCAGCGGCTCGGTCCGCGGGATGACGGTCAGCGTGTCGTAGGCGCTGAAGGAGCGGGTCAGCTCGCACATCCCGAACGGGTCCGTGAGCCGCAGCTGCAGCGGTCCGAGCGGGTAGCGCCCGCGCAGATCCGACCGGACCCGGTACGAGACCTCGCGGCGGCCGCCCGCCTCCACCCGGTCCAGCACGAACCGGGGCCGCGGCCCCAGCACGTACGGCACGTGGTCCTGCAGCATCAGCAGACCCGTGGGCATCCGCGAGACGTTGTCCATCCGCAGATGCACCCGGGCCTCGGACCCGGCCGGTACCCGGGCCGGGAACAGCCGGCGGCTGCCCGCCACCCGGTAGCGCGTGCGGTACAGCACGGCCACACAGATCAGGGGCAGCACGGCAAGCAGCATCCCGACCCGGAGCAGATCGCCCTGCCCCAGCACATAGGCGCACACAGCCGCGGCCACACCGGCCGCCAGGAAGGAACGGCCGCGTGTGGTCAGCCCGCCGAGAGCCGCCCGCAGACCGCCCTTCTCCTCATCGCCGGCGGCAGGGCTCCCGGCCGCCATCAGAGCCGCCGGACGCCGGGCCGCTGCTGGCCGTAGAGCGCGCCGCCGCCGGGAGCCTGCCGGCCCGCGTCGCCGTATCCGGTGTCCGAGCCCGAGGTGGGTACGGGCGTGCGCTGCAGGATCTCCAGCACGACCTGCTCGGCGGTGCGGCGGTTCAGCTGCGCCTGAGCGGTGGGCAGCAGCCGGTGCGCCAGCACCGGCACCGCGAGCGACTGCACATCGTCCGGCAGGGCGTAGTCCCGGCCGCTGAGGGCGGCCGAGGCCTTCGCGGCGCGCAGCAGATGCAGCGTGGCGCGCGGCGACGCCCCCAGTCTCAGATCGGGGTGGTTGCGCGTGGCGGCGACCAGTTCCACCGCGTACCGGCGCACGGAGTCGGCCACGTGGACCGTGCGCACCGCGTCGATCAGCTTCACCATGTCGTGGGCGTGCGCCACCGGCTGCAGATCGTCGAGCGGCGACACCTCACCGTGCACATCGAGCATCTTGAACTCGGCCTCCGGGGTCGGATACCCCATCGACACCCGGGCCATGAAGCGGTCGCGCTGCGCCTCGGGCAGCGGGTACGTGCCCTCCATCTCCACCGGGTTCTGCGTGGCCACCACCATGAAGGGATGGGGCAGTTCGTACGTCTGCCCGTCGATGGTGACCTGCCGCTCCTCCATCGACTCCAGCAGCGCCGACTGGGTCTTGGGCGACGCGCGGTTGATCTCGTCGCCGATCACTATCTGCGCGAAGATCGCGCCCGGCTTGAACTCGAAGTCGCGCCGTTGCTGGTCGTAGATCGACACACCCGTGATGTCCGACGGCAGCAGGTCCGGCGTGAACTGAATACGCCGTACCGAGCAGTCGATGGAGCGTGCCAGTGCCTTGGCCAGCATCGTCTTGCCCACGCCCGGAACATCCTCGATGAGCAGATGTCCCTCGGCCAGCAACACTGTCAGCGAAAGCCGTACGACCTCAGGCTTGCCCTCGATCACACTCTCCACCGACCTGCGGACACGCTCCGCTGTGGTGGTCAGATCTGTGAGGCTCGCTCGATCGTCATAGGTCGTCACCCGGCCCTCCTCGGCCCGTTCCATGGGCCGATGCGCTGCTTACGGCACGGCCCACCCCAAAACACGGACACCCCCTCCGGTCGGTTCCGTAGAGGTGTCACACCCGCATTCTTGTTGCCGTTACCGCTTCGTGTCACTCGCCTGTGGATAACTCGGCGCGATATGTCAGGGGTTGCTGTCTTTGGTTGCTGTCCTTCGCGGCTCACACAGCAGGGTCGATCTCCCGCAGCAAACCGCTCGTGACGTCGAAGACGAAGCCGCGGACATCGTCGGTGTGCAGCAGGAACGGCGAGGTGCGCACCCGCTGCATCGACTGCCGTACGTCCTGGTCGACGTCGCGGAACGCCTCCACCGCCCAGGCCGGCCGCTGCCCCACCTCGTCCTCCAGCTCGTGCCGGAAGTCCTCGGTCAGACTCTCCAGACCGCAGTTCGTGTGGTGGATGAGTATCACGCTGCGGGTCTTGAGCGCGCGCTGGCTGATCGTGAGCGAGCGGATCACGTCGTCGGTGACGACACCGCCGGCGTTGCGGATGGTGTGGCAGTCGCCCAGCTCCAGGCCGAGCGCCGCGTGCAGATCGAGCCGGGCGTCCATGCACGCCACCACCGCGACCTGCAGCACGGGTCGCGCGTCCATCCCGGGGTCGGTGAAGCCCGCGGCGTAGCGCGTGTTCGCTTCGACGAGCCGGTCGG
Source organism: Streptomyces sp. NPDC054841 (assembly GCF_053611045.1). Taxonomy (NCBI): domain Bacteria; kingdom Bacillati; phylum Actinomycetota; class Actinomycetes; order Kitasatosporales; family Streptomycetaceae; genus Streptomyces; species Streptomyces sp. NPDC054841. The sequence continues at coordinate 3,045 of NZ_JBSGZO010000237.1, forward strand.
TGACCGTGCCGCGCGCGAGGGCGGCGTCTGCAGGGAGGTTTGCGGAGGTCGACATGTCTATGACGGTAGTGGCCACGGCCGCCCGTGGCGCGCTGTGAGAGCGGACAAAGAACGTCAATGACGCCTGTTGTGAGGTAACCCACAGGCGTGAGCGGGCTGGACCCATATGGGTGAGCTGTCCCGATTGCGGCCGCGGTGCCGGGCGGGCCGTGCGACGCGCCAGCCGGTTGATTGACCGGCCCGGTCAGTGGACTAAAGTGACGCGCAGTTCACGGACACTTCCTGCACATTTCCACGATTTCCCCGCGCGTGCGGCAAAACGTACGGCCCGGCCTCCGCCCGCGCCGGACCTGAGAGGGCGCATTGAGCCAGCGACACGTCCCGGTGATGCTCCAGCGGTGCCTGGACCTGTTGGCGCCCGCCCTGGAGCGGCAGCCCGGTGCGGTCCCCCCTGCCGAAGGCCGGGAGCCGGTCGTCGTCGACTGCACCCTCGGCCTCGGCGGACACAGCGAGGCCCTGCTCGCCCGCTTCCCGGACGTACGGCTCGTCGCGCTCGACCGGGACAAGGAAGCGCTGCGGCTGTCCGGCGAGCGGCTCGCCCCGTTCGGCGACCGCGCCACGCTCGTGCACGCCGTCTACGACGAGCTCCCGGACGTCCTCGACCGGCTCGGCATCACCGGCGTCCAGGGCGTCCTCTTCGACCTCGGTGTCTCCTCCATGCAGCTCGACGAGGCCGACCGTGGCTTCGCCTACGCCCAGGACGCCCCGCTCGACATGCGCATGGACCAGACGACCGGGGCCAGCGCCGCCGAGGTCCTCAACGCCTACCCGCCGGGCGAGCTGGTGCGGATCCTGCGCGCGTACGGCGAGGAGAAGCAGGCCAAGCGGATCGTCGCGGCCATCGTGCGGGAGCGGGAGAAGGAGCCCTTCACCACCAGTGCGCGGCTCGTCGAGCTGATCCGCGACGCCCTCCCGCAGGCCGCCAAGCGCACCGGCGGCAACCCCGCCAAGCGCACCTTCCAGGCCCTGCGCATCGAGGTGAACGGTGAGCTGACGGTTCTGGAACGGGCCATCCCGGCTGCCGTCAAATCCCTCGCCGTCGGCGGTCGGATCGCCGTCCTCTCGTACCACTCGCTGGAGGACCGGCTGGTCAAGCAGGTCTTCGCGGCGGGAGCGGCCAGCACCGCGCCGCCCGGCCTGCCCGTCGTCCCCGAGCGCTACCAGCCCCGGCTGAAGCTCCTCACCCGCGGCGCCGAACTGCCCACGGAGGAGGAGGTCGCCGAGAACCGCCGGGCGGCGCCCGCACGGCTGCGCGGCGCGGAGCGCATCCGCGAGGACGAGCGGTGACAGCAGCGGCGGGGGAGGGCGAGCGGTGAAGAAGGCCGCCGGGGAACTCAAGGGGCGGGCCGCGCGGCTCGCACGGCTCATGCCGTCCGGGCCCAGCACCGCGGCCCGGACCCCTTTCGTCCTGCTGGTCGTCGTACTGCTCGGCGGCGGCCTGATCACCCTGCTGCTGCTCAACACCTCCCTCAACGAGGGCTCGTTCAAGCTGAGCGAGCTCAAGAAGAAGACCACCGAACTCACCGACGAGGAGCAGGCGCTCCAGCGGGACGTGGACGGCCGCTCCGCCCCCGACGCGCTGGAACGGCGGGCCCGCGAGCTCGGCATGGTGCCCGGCGGCAGCCCCGCCTTCCTGAACCCGGACGGCACGGTCCGCGGGAAGCCGAGGAAGGCCCAGGCCGACCCGTCCGCTGTACGGGTCCCCGCCAAGCCGCCTGCCGCGCCCCCCGCCAAGCCGCCTGCCGCGCCCCCTGCCGCGCCGCCTGCCGAGCCGCCTGCCACGCCCCCCGCCGAGCCCCCCGCATCCGGTACGCCGAAGCCGCCCCCCACGACCCCCGGCAGGTGACGCAGTGCCCCTCAAGGAACCACCGCGCCGCCGTGTGCCGGGCCCCGCGCGTCCCGGCGGCTCCGCGAACCGCAGCCGCCCCGCCCAGCGCGGGCCCCGCCCCACCGCCGGGCCCCGCCACATCCGGCTCGGCAGCCCCCGCCCCCGGCTACGGCTGGTCAGCCTCGCCTTCACCCTCGTCCTGCTGGTGTTCGTCGTCCGGCTGCTCCAGGTGCAGGCCGTCGACGCCGGCACGTACGCGGCCCAGGCGGAGAAGAACCGGTACATGAGCCTCAAGCTGGCGGCCGAGCGCGGCGAGATCACCGACCGTTCCGGGATCGCCCTCGCCACCAGTGTCGACGCGTACGACATCACCGCCGACCCGCTGATGTTCACGCCCGAGGAGAGCAAGGCCCCGGACGCGCCGGAGCAGGCCGCCGCGCTGCTGGCGCCGATCCTCGGCGAGGACGCCGCCGAGCTCGCGAACAGACTGAAGGCCCCCAAGTCCCGCTACACCGTCCTGGCCCGCCGTCAGACGCCGCAGGTCTGGAACCAGATCAAGGACCTCAAGAGCGCCTTCGCCAGGAAGGCCAGAACGGACAAGGCCAAAGGCGGTCCCGGCGCCGATGTCCTCGCGGGCGTCTTCCGGAAGGCCAGCAGCAAGCGCGTCTACCCCAACGGCGATCTCGCCGCCGGGATACTCGGTTACGTCAACGCCGACGGCCGCGGCGCCGGCGGCCTGGAGTCCATGTTCGACGAGGACCTCGCCGGCGAGGACGGCAAGATCTCGTACGCCCAGTCCGGCGGCCGGCGGGTGCCCACCGCCGGAGCCCGCGAGACCCCCGCCGTCCCCGGCTCCGACGTCGAGCTCACCATCGACCGTGACATCCAGTGGGCCGCCCAGCGGGCGATCGACGAGCAGGTGACGAAGTCCAAGGCGGACCGCGGCTACGTGATAGTGCAGAACACCAGGACGGGAGAGGTCCTGGCGATGGCCAACGCGCCGGGCTTCAACCCCAACGACCTCTCCCAGGCCAACGCCGCGGCCATGGGCAACGCCGCTCTCCAGGACGCGTACGAGCCCGGCTCCACCAGCAAGGTCATGTCCATGGCCGCCGTGCTGGAGGAGCAGGCCGCCACGCCCGGCACTCATGTCACCGTCCCCAACCGGCTCCACCGCGGAGACCGGCTCTTCAAGGACGACATCGACCACCGCACCTGGTACCTGACGCTCAACGGCGTACTCGCCAAGTCCAGCAACATCGGCACGATCCTCGCGACCGGCCAGCTCGGCGACACCCAGGCGGAGGCCAACAGGGTCCTCCACTCCTACCTGCGGAAGTTCGGCATCGGCAGCCCGACCGGGCTCGGCTACCCCGGCGAGACCCCCGGCATCCTCGCCGAGCCCCAGGACTGGTCCACCTCGCAGCAGTACACGATCCCGTTCGGCCAGGGACTGTCGTTGAACGCGATGCAGGCCGCCTCGGTCTACTCGACCATCGCCAACGGCGGCGTACGCATCGAACCCACCCTGGTCCGCGGCACCAGGGGCCCCGGCGGGCGCTTCGATCCGGCCCCCGCACCCAAGAAGACCCGTGTGGTCAGCGAGAAGACCGCGAAGACGCTCGCCACCATGCTCGAGTCGGTCGTCGGCGACGAGGAAGGCACCGGCAGCAGGGCCCGGATCCCGGGCTACCGCGTCGCGGGCAAGACCGGCACGGCGAACAGGGTCGACCCGAAGCTCGGCCGCTACAAGGGCTACACCGCCTCCTTCGCGGGCTTCGCACCGGCCGACGATCCGCAGATCACCGTGTACTGCGCCATCCAGAACCCGACCAAGGGCAGCTACTTCGGCGGCCAGATCTGCGGACCCATCTACAAGAAGGTCATGGAGTTCGCGCTCAAGACCCTGCAGGTCGCTCCGACCGGCAGTGCCCCCGCCCGGCTTCCGGTCACCTTCGAACCCGGCCCGTGACCCGGGAGGAACAGCAAGTGAGAACGATCACGCCCGATTCCGGGAACCACGGTCTTGAACGGACCTCATTTAGCACCGGTCCCGGTACGCCCGGTACGCTCACCGCCGTGTCACATGCTGATCAGTACCGAACCGCCCCGCCCCGTCCGGCCGAGGTCCGCCCGATCGACCTCGCAGAGCTGGCCGACCGGCTCGGGGTCGAGCCCCCGGGCTCCGGCGCGGTCACCGGCATCACCCACGACTCGCGGGCGGTACGCCCGGGAGACGTGTACGCCGCACTGCCCGGCGCCCGGCTGCACGGCGCCGACTACGTCGCCCAGGCCAAGGACCTCGGCGCGGCCGCGGTCCTCACCGACCCGACGGGCGCCGACCGCGCCGCCGCGACCGGACTGCCGGTCCTGGTCACCGGGAACCCGCGCGGCAGGATGGGCGAGCTCGCCGCCGCCATCTACGGACGGCCCGGCGAGGACCTGCTGCAGATCGGCATCACCGGCACCTCGGGCAAGACCACCACGGCGTACCTCGTCGAAGGCGGGCTGCGCGGAGCGGGCCACCGCACCGGCCTGATCGGCACCGTCGAGATGCGCATCGACGAGGAGCGCATCAAGTCGGAACGGACGACCCCCGAAGCCACCGATCTGCAGGCCCTGTTCGCGGTGATGCGCGAGCGAGGTGTCGAATCGGTGGCCATGGAGGTCTCCAGCCACGCCCTGGTGCTCGGCCGGGTCGACGGCTGCGTCTTCGACGTCGCCGTCTTCAACAACCTCACGCCGGAGCACATGGAGTTCCACTCCGACATGGAGGACTACTTCGGCGCCAAGGCCCAGCTCTTCACCCCGGCCCGCGCGCGGCGGGGCGTCGTGAACCTCGACGACGAGTACGGCCGCAGACTGGCGACGGAGTCGGCCATTCCGGTCGTCACGTTCTCCGCCGAGGGGCACCCCGATGCCGACTGGCGTGCCGAGGGCGTCGAAGTCGGCTCGCTCGGCTCCACGTTCACCGCCGTCGGGCCCCAGGGCGAGCGGGTACGCGCCGCGGCGCCGCTGCCCGGCCCGTTCAACGTCGCCAACACCCTGGCCGCGATCGTCACCCTGGCCGTCGCCGGGATCGATCCGCAGACCGCGGCCGACGGCGTCGCCGCCGTCCCCGGCGTGCCGGGCCGGCTGGAGCGCGTCGACGCCGGCCAGCCGTATCTCGCGGTGGTCGACTACGCGCACAAGACGGACGCTGTGGAGTCGGTCCTGCGCTCCCTGCGCAAGGTCACCAAGGGAAAGGTGCACGTCGTGCTGGGCTGCGGCGGGGACCGCGACCGGACCAAACGCGGCCCGATGGGTGCCGCCGCGGCCCGCCTCGCGGACACCGCCGTACTGACCTCCGACAACCCCCGCTCCGAGGACCCCCTCGCGATCCTCGCCGCGATGCTCGCGGGCGCCGCCGAGGTGCCGGTCCACGAGCGCGGCGACGTCCTGGTCTTCGAGGACCGGGCCGCCGCCATCGCCGCTGCCGTCGCACGCGCCGAGACGGGCGACACCGTGCTGGTCGCGGGCAAGGGCCATGAGCAGGGCCAGGACGTCGCCGGGGTGGTCCGTCCCTTCGACGACCGCCAGGTCCTTCGCGAAGCGATCGAGCACCGTCACAAGACGTCACAAGAACAGTCAGGGATGAAGCAGTGATCGCCCTCTCCCTCGCCGAGATCGCCGAAATCGTCGGCGGGCAGTCGTACGACATACCGGATCCGTCCGTGCAGGTCACGGGACCCGTTGTCCGGGACTCCCGTGAGGTCGGGCCCGGCAGCCTCTTCGCAGCCTTCGTGGGCGAGCGCGTCGACGGCCACGACTACGCCGCGGACGTGATCGCGGCGGGCGCGGTCGCCGTGCTGGCCTCGCGTCCGGTCGGCGTCCCCGCGATCGTCGTCGACGACGTCCAGCGCGCGCTGGGTGCCCTCGCGCGCGCCGTCGTGGAGCGGCTCGGCGCGACGCTCGTGGCCCTCACCGGCTCCGCGGGCAAGACCAGCACCAAGGACCTCATCGCGCAGGTCCTGCGGCGCAAGGCGCCGACCGTCTGGACGCCGGGCTCCCTCAACAACGAGATCGGCCTGCCGCTGACCGCGCTGAGCGCCACCGAAGAGACCAGGTTCCTGGTCCTGGAGATGGGCGCCCGCGGCATCGGCCACATCCGCTATCTCACCGGCCTCACCCCGCCGAGGATCGGCCTGGTGCTCAACGTCGGCACCGCCCACATCGGCGAGTTCGGCGGCCGCGAGCAGATCGCCGAGGCCAAGGGCGAGCTCGTCGAGACGCTCCCCCCTGCCGACGAGGACGGTGTGGCCGTCCTCAACGCCGACGACCCTCTCGTACGCGCCATGGCCTCCCGCACGAAGGCACGCGTCGTCCTGTTCGGTGAGTCGGACGAAGCGGACGTTCGCGCCGAGAATGTCCGGCTCATGCCGAGCGGACAGCCCGCATTCCGGCTTCGCACACCCTCCGGGTGCGGCGACGTGACCTTGCGGCTGTACGGTGAGCACCACGTGTCGAACGCGCTCGCCGCGGCCGCCGTCGCCCATGAGCTGGGCATGTCCGTCGACGAGATCGCCCTCGCGCTCTCGGAGGCCGGCACCCTCTCCCGCTGGCGTATGGAGGTCACCGAGCGTCCGGACGGTGTGACAGTCGTCAACGACGCCTACAACGCGAACCCCGAGTCCATGCGAGCCGCCCTGCGTGCGCTCGCGGCCATGGGCGCGGCCGCCCAGGCCGGTGGGGGACGTACGTGGGCGGTGCTCGGCCCGATGGCCGAGCTCGGGGGCGAGTCGCTGGCCGAGCACGACGCGGTCGGACGGCTCGCCGTCCGGCTCAACGTCAGCAAGCTCGTCGCAGTCGGGGGCAGGGAAGCGTCCTGGTTGCAACTGGGCGCATATAACGAGGGTTCGTGGGGTGAGGAGTCGGTGCACGTGTCCGACGCGCAGGCGGCGGTCGACCTGTTGCGCAGAGAGCTGCGCCCGGGGGATGTCGTACTGGTGAAGGCTTCCAGGTCGGCCGGGCTCGAGCGGATCGCCCAGGCGCTGCTTGAGAACTCCACCGAGTCGTCAGAGGGGCAGGTCGCCGGCCGATGAGGCAGATCCTCTTCGCGGGAGCCATCGGGCTCTTCCTGACCCTCATCGGCACCCCTCTGCTGATCAAGCTGCTGGCCCGCAAGGGATACGGGCAGTTCATCCGTGATGACGGCCCGCGCAGCCACGGCAGCAAGAAGGGCACGCCCACCATGGGCGGCATCGCCTTCATCCTGGCCACGCTGATCGCGTACGCCGTCACCAAGGTGATCACCGGAGAGGACCCGACCTTCTCGGGTGTGCTGGTGCTCTTCCTGATGGCGGGGATGGGCCTGGTCGGCTTCCTCGACGACTACATCAAGATCGTCAAGCAGCGGTCGCTGGGTCTGCGGGCCAAGGCGAAGATGGCCGGACAGCTGATCGTCGGTATCGCCTTCGCGGTGCTGGCCCTGCAGTTCGCCGACATCCGCGGTCAGACCCCGGCCTCCACCAGGCTGTCGTTCGTCACCGACTTCGGCTGGTCCATCGGCCCGGTGCTGTTCGTCGTGTGGGCGCTGTTCATGATCCTCGCCATGTCGAACGGCGTGAACCTCACCGACGGTCTGGACGGTCTGGCCACCGGAGCGTCCGTGATGGTCTTCGGCGCGTACACCTTCATCGGGCTCTGGCAGTTCCAGGAGTCCTGCGCCAACGCGATGACGCTGACCAACCCCAACGCCTGTTTCGAGGTGCGCGACCCGCTCGACCTCGCGGTCGTCGCCTCCGCGCTGATGGGTGCCTGCTTCGGCTTCCTGTGGTGGAACACCTCGCCCGCCAAGATCTTCATGGGTGACACCGGTTCGCTGGCCCTCGGCGGCGCGCTCGCCGGCCTCGCGATCTGCTCCCGTACGGAGCTGCTCCTCGCGCTCCTCGGCGGTCTGTTCGTCCTGATCACCATGTCCGTGATCATCCAGGTCGGCTCCTTCCGGCTTACCGGGAAGCGCGTGTTCCGGATGGCTCCGCTGCAGCACCACTTCGAGCTCAAGGGGTGGTCGGAAGTCCTTGTGGTGGTCCGTTTCTGGATCATTCAGGGCATGTGCGTCATCGTGGGACTGGGACTCTTCTACGCGGGCTGGGCGGCCGACAAGTGAGTACGCAGGACTGGCAGGGCAAGCGCGTCACCGTCGCCGGGCTGGGCGTGAGCGGCATTCCCGCCGCCCGCGTCCTGCACGGTCTCGGCGCGGTCGTCACGGTCGTCAACGACGGCGACGACGAGCGCGCGCGTGCGCAGGCCGCGGAGCTGGAGGCGGAGGGAATCACCGTCCGCCTCGGTGACGGGTCGACCCTGCCGGAGGGCACCGAGCTGGTCGTCACGGCGCCCGGCTGGAAGCCCGACAAGCCGCTCTTCGTGGCCGCCGCCCAGGCCGGGGTCGAGGTCTGGGGCGACGTCGAACTCGCCTGGCGGCTGCGGGGCCTGGACGGCAGGGAAGCAGCACCCTGGCTCGCGGTCACCGGTACCAACGGCAAGACCACGACCGTGCGGATGCTCGCGTCGATCCTGGAGGCGGCGGGTCTGAAGACCGCCGCCGTCGGCAACATCGGCGTCTCGCTGCTGGACGCGGTGCTCGGTGACACGGCGTACGACGTCCTCGCCGTCGAGCTCTCCAGCTACCAGCTGCACTGGGCGCCCTCGCTGCGCGCCCACTCCGCCGCCGTGCTCAACCTGGCGCCGGACCACCTCGACTGGCACGGCTCCATGGAGGCGTACGCCGCCGACAAGGGCCGTATCTACGAAGGCAACACGGTCGCCTGCGTCTACAACGTGGCGGACCCCGCCACCGAGGACCTCGTGCGCGAGGCGGACGTCGAGGAGGGCTGCCGGGCGATCGGCTTCACGCTGGGGACCCCCGGGCCCTCGCAGCTCGGCGTCGTGGACGGGATCCTGGTGGACCGGGCGTTCGTCGAGAACCGGCAGAAGCAGGCCCAGGAGCTCGCCGAAGTCACGGACATCAACCCACCCGCCCCGCACAACATCGCGAACGCGCTCGCCGCGGCGGCGCTCGCGCGTGCCTTCGGCGTCGCACCGGCCGCCGTACGGGACGGTCTGCGGGCCTTCCGGCCCGACGCGCACCGCATCGAGCTCGTCGACGAGGTCGACGGCGTCTCGTACGTCGACGACTCCAAGGCCACCAACACCCATGCCACGGAAGCCTCTTTGGCGGCGTACGACCCGATCGTCTGGATCGCGGGCGGGCTCGCCAAGGGCGCGACGTTCGACGAACTCGTCGAGAAGTCGGCGAAGCGACTGCGCGCGGTGGTCCTCATCGGCGCGGACCGGGCGCTGATCCGGGAAGCCCTCGCGCGACACGCGCCCGAGGTCCCGGTGGTCGACCTCGACCGGACCGACACTGGGGCGATGTCGGCGGCGGTCCGCGAAGCGGCACGGCTGGCGCTGCCGGGGGACACCGTTCTGCTGGCCCCGGCGTGCGCCTCGATGGACATGTTCGCCAACTACAACAAGCGAGGCGAGGCCTTCGCGGACGCGGTCCGCGCTCTCGCCGCCGAGCGCGCCTGACCGGCCCGGGCCCCGCCGCCTCGACCCGGCGGCGTCGGCCACGACTGGAGGGGACAGCGACCATGCCGCCCGACGCGCCTCACCCCCCGGGGTCCGGCACCACCCCGGCACCCCGCACTCCCGCGACCCGTGCCGCCGATCCCACGGCCGCGGGTCCCAGGGCTGCTGATCCCTGTGCCGCCGGTCCTACGGCTGCGGGTCCCTGTGCCGCCGGTCCCAGGGCCGCCGACGTCCCCGTGCTCGCGGGGCCGGGTGCCACGGCTGCGGGTCCCAGGGCTGCTGATCCCTGTGCCGCCGGTCTCACGGCTGCCGATCCCTGTACCGCCGATCCCACGGCTGCCGGTCCCACGGCTGCTGATCCCTGTGCCACCGGTGCCACGGCTGCTGATCCCTGTGCCGCCGGTCCCAGGGCCGCCGACATCCCCGTGCCCGCGGCGCCGGGTGCCACGGCGGCACGTGCCGCTGCCGGCAGCGGCGTGGGGCGGCGTGCGCCCTCGACCCCCGTGCCCCGGAATCCGGGGCCGTCGGACCCTCCTCCGGCCGATGGCTCCGTGGCCGCCGGTGCTCCCGCATCC